>NZ_JNXR01000019.1:0-132902 GCF_000725475.1 Streptomyces durhamensis | reverse complement strand
GCTCGTTCGACATGATCTGCAGACCCGGCCGGGCCAGCTCCGCACGCATCAGCAGCGCCATGACGCCACCGATCAGGAAGAACGCGAACGACGTGACCAAGTAGAGCGTTCCGATCGTCTTGTGATCGGTGCTGGTGAGCCACCGCACGGCCCGGATACCCCTGATGTCTCTGATCCTCTTCACACCCCGCCTGTGTCCGCGCCCGGCCCACCGGTCACACTCGGACGACGCGATGAGCATCACGGAAGAGGGGTGTGACGATCCGGGCCGTGCCGGACACGAACCGAACATGAGCAACGACGAGATCTTCGCCGCTGCCTACCGCGAGCACTACTGGGCGGTCAGCCGCTATGTCGCGCGGCGACTGCCCGGGCGGCTCGACGAGGTGGAGGAAGTGGTGGCGGAGGTGTTCACGGTCGCCTGGCGACGGCGGCGCGACCTGCCGGACGCGCCGCTGCCCTGGTTGTACGGGGTGGCCCGCAACTGCCTGGCGAACGCGGTACGCGGCTACGGTCGCAGGCGGCGGCTGGTGGACCGACTGGGCAACGACGAGGCCGCGCACGGCCGGCACATCATGGACAGCCCCGACACGGAGGGCCCCGGCGCCTGGGTGCACGAGGCGCTGGCCCGGCTGTCCCCGGCGGACCAGGAAGTGCTGCGCCTCGCGGCCTGGGAGGAACTGGGCACCGACGAGATCGCGGTCGCCCTGGGCTGCGGCACACGGGCGGCGGCCATGCGTCTGCACCGGGCACGCAACCGCCTCCGGGCCCAGATCGACCGTATAGGCCCCGCAACGGTGGCCGACCCGCCCCCGGTCGAGCAGCCGCCGGCCGACGGACGGCCCGACCCCGGGCACGCCGTGGCCACCGCCCGCGCGACGCCCGCCCGGGACCACCGTCACGGCCCGCGCCTGTCCTACCCCGCCGGCGTCCGGGGCGCACACCTCAGCGAGGACCACCGACATGCCTGACGAGCTCGAACTCCTGCGCCGCGCCGACCCGGTACCGGCCGACGGCCCCCACTTCGGCGACGGCCCCCTCGACCACGGCGCCGAGCGGCATCTGCAGCGCCTGCTGCGCGAGGAGGGCCCACGGCGCCGCGTCCGGCTGCTTCCGCGACCGCACGGCCGTACCCCCCGCGCCCGGCTGGTCTGGAGCATCGCCGCCACCGCCGTCGTCCTGGTGACCGTCCTCACCGCTCTGCTCGGTGGGGCGAGCACTCCGGCGGCCGTCGCCGCGCCGCGCCCACTGGCCGTCCACGCCCACTCCACGCCCGTGTCCCTGCGGGACATGACGGCCCTGGCCGACGCGGCCGCGGCGGACGGCGCGCCGGGCCTGCGCAAAGGGACGCACGTGCAGGTGTGGGCGCTCGGCATGAGCGACGACAAGCCGCCCGTCACGCTCCCCGAGGAACGTGTGGTGCGCTGGCGGGCGGACGCGAGCCACACCGAGCTCGTCGTGGCGACCGACCCGCGCAGTCCGGGCCGCCCCGTCCTCACCGACGAGGGCGGTGCGCCCCGCCTCGTGGCGGACGGCCATGTGCTGAGCCGGACCAGCTACCCGCCGAGCTGGAGCGACGCCCCGCCCGAGGCGCCCCCGCCGCACACCGCTGCGGCCCTGCGCGCCTACCTCACCGAGGTCGCCCGCCCCGGTGTCCACCGCGACCCGGCCGCGCTGAGCACCGCCGAACTCTTCGACGCCGTCGGGGAACTGCTCGACCACTGGACCCTCGGTGCCCGCGAGTCGGCCGCCCTCGTCCGGGTGTTCGCGCAGGCCCACGGGCTGCGGCCGGCCGGGCAGGTGACCGACCGGCTCGGCCGCCCCGGTCAGGCCTACGTGTACGACGCCGGCGCCGTCAGGCACATGCTCGTCCTGGAGCCGCGCACCGGCAGGGTCCTCGGGATGGAGGCCACCTTCCTCAGGCACGACCCCGAGTACGGCGTGAAGGCCGGGGACGTCATGGGATACAGCGCCTGGATGCGCTGATCACACCCCGAGCTGCCGGGCGGCGGCCTCGACGGTCTGCTCCAGCAGCGTGGCGATCGTCATGGGGCCCACACCGCCCGGCACCGGTGTGATCAGCGAGGCCCGCTCCACGGCGGAGTCGAAGTCGACGTCGCCGACGTTGCCCGGGTTGTAGCCGGCGTCGATCACGACCGCGCCGGGCTTGAGGTCCTGCCCGCGGATCAGCCGCGGCCGGCCCACCGCGGCGACCACGATGTCCGCCTCGCGGACCGCTGCCGACAGGTCCGCCGTCCGGGAGTGGCAGTACGTCACGGTCGCGTCCCGGGCCAGGAGCAGCATCCCCACCGGCTTGCCGAGGATCGCGCTGCGGCCCACGACCACGGCCCGCTTCCCGGCGGGGTCGATGCCGTACTCGTCCAGCAGCCGCACGATCCCGCCGGGCGTGCAGGAGACGAAGCCCGGCAGACCGAAGCTCATCGTGGCGAACGAGGCGAAGGTGACGCCGTCGACGTCCTTCTGCGGCGCGATCGCCTCGAACGCGGCCCGCTCGTCGATGTGCGCGCCGACCGGGTGCTGGAGCAGGATGCCGTGGACGGCCGGGTCACTCGACAACTCCCTCAGTGTGCCGATGAGTTCACCGGTGGTGGTGGCGGCGGGCAGGGACACGTGCCGGGACTCGATCCCGGCCTTGCGGCAGCGGCTCTGCTTCATGCGGACGTAGGTCACGGACGCCGGGTCCTCGCCGACGAGCACGGTGGCGAGACAGGGCGCGGTGCCGGTCCGCGCGGTGAGGTCGGCGGCCTTCTTCGCGGTGTCCTCGACGACACGGCGGGCGAGCGCGGTACCGTCCATGAGACGGGCCTGGGTCATGCTGCACACTCCTGAGCTGGATCGACTCTCTCGCCCAGGCGCGCGGCATCCACCACGGACCGCTCCCCGGTGGTACTCCACCTCAGCGCCAGTCACGGCCCGCGCACAGCCTAACCGAGCACACACGGGCGGCCGGTCGGGGGGACCGTGGCCGATCGCGCGTGCGCACGCGCACGGCACGGCCGCCGGGTGCGGGCCCGGCTCAGCGGAACCGGGTGCGCCGCGCTCGCGGCGCGCGCGGCAGCACAGGCCGCGGGCGACGGCGCGCGGCCCGCAGGGCCGCCCGAAGCAGAGCGGCGGACACCGGCCGACCCGCCGCGGAGGCCGGCGGCGGCCGGGGGCGGGCCCGGGGCATTCGCCCCAGGGCCGCGCGGGCCGAGAAGGTCCAGGTCAGCCGGGAGGTGACCTGGACCCTGGCGAATCTCCTTCCGGCGCCTGCCATGCCGGTGTGTGCGCCTACTCGTCCCAGGCCTGGATGATCAGCTGGCTGGTGATCTTGCCGTCCCGCAGGGTGACCATCGACTCGGCGAGGACACGGGTGCCGTCCCCGTACTGGCAGGACTCGGTGAACGCGGCGTGGTCGCCTTGTACGACGCACGCGTCCAGCTTGTGTGTCATGTCGCGGCGGTAGATGTCGTCCAGCAACTCGGCGATCTGACCCCGGCCGCGCAGGACGGTGGGGTGGCTGGGCTGGTGGTTGTGGTCGACGATGCGGATCTCCGCGTCGTCGGCGTAGAGCGACAGAAGGGAGTCCCCGGTGTTCCCTTCTATGCCCCGGCGCAGCGTCTCGGTGTCGAAGGCGGAACCCCTTGCGGTGCCCATGGTGACCTCCCTCGGGCGCCCGCGGCCCGGCGGGGCGCGGACCGGGCGGACCCCCACTCTTAGAGGCTCCTCCGGCCCGGCGGCCTCGGCAAGCGCAGACGCCCGGCCCCACCGCACCGGTACGCGGGCCGCCCAACCGCCGGTCCCGCCACCCGGCCACGGGCCTCGCGGCGGGCGCCCGGCCGTGCCCGGCCGCCGGCCCGTCACGGGCCTTGCGGCGGGCGCCCCGTCCCGCCCCGTCACGTGCCGTGCGCCCCGCCGTTCGGCCCCGACCGCAGCAGTGCCCAGTCGCGCGAGAGCACGAAGGCCGCGGCCGTACCGCCCGGGAGACAGTCCGGCAGCAGGCGCGTGAGCCCGTCTCCGGGGCCCAGCTCCAGCCAGGTGCGGACCCCCTCGCGGTGCAGCAGGCCCACGGCCTCGGCGAAGCGCAGCGGTGCGCGCCGCACCCAGAACTCCGGCTCGGCGGTCTCGGCGCCCACCGGGCGGGCCGTGACGTCGGAGAGCAGGGGGAGGCGCGGCGCACGCGGATGCAGGGTGGCGAGGGTACGGCCGTAGGCGTCGAGGATGCCGTCCGGGCGCGCGGAGCGCGGCCCGGCTGCCGGCGGGCCGCCCAGGAGGCGGGCCAGGGTGCCGACCGCGTGACAGGCCTCCGCCAGGGAGAACACACCCGCGGCGTACGCGGCGGCCATCCGCCCGGACGCCTGCCCGAACACCACGTCCGGCCGCATTCCCCAGCTGTGCAGCAACCGGTACTGCGCCACCTGGAGCGCGAAGACCGCCGGCCCGGCGAACGACTCCCGGTCCAGCAACGCGGCCGTGCGCGTGCCCTCGTCCGCGAACATCACGCATTCCAGCGGGAGTTCCAGATACGGATCGAGGCGCGCGCAGATGT
This sequence comes from Streptomyces durhamensis, assembly GCF_000725475.1. NCBI lineage: Bacteria > Bacillati > Actinomycetota > Actinomycetes > Kitasatosporales > Streptomycetaceae > Streptomyces > Streptomyces durhamensis. Next base: position 128,353 of record NZ_JNXR01000019.1, on the reverse strand, counting down.
CGTCCAGCGCCTCGGCGAACACCGGGAAGGCATCCCGGAGTTCACGACCCGTTCCGAGCCGGGGCGCGGCGCCGGCCGAGAACAGGAATGCGGTACGTCCGGTACGGCCGTCGACAGGCATGCCCCCATTGAGGCACGTCCGGGTCCGGCGCACACACCAGGCGAACTCCCGTACCCTGCAAAAAGATTGTCATCATAGAATGACGTTTTTTGGTCACATTCTTAAGTGATTCGAAAGTGTCGGTAAGAACGCGGTCGCCGCGCTGGGGCCGCAGGGCCGAGAACCCTGGTCCCGCCGGAGGCCGGAAAGATCCACGATCATCGTCGTGGTCCGTGCCGCTACCGATCGGTCGCGCGTAGGGTCGGCGGAGAAGGCAAACGAGGAAGGGGCCAGGCCATGGCGCAGGAAGTACGCGGCGTGATCGCACCGGGGAAGGACGAGCCCGTACGGGTCGAGACGATCGTGGTGCCGGATCCGGGCCCCGGCGAGGCCGTGGTGCGCGTCCAGGCCTGCGGTGTCTGCCATACCGACCTGCACTACAAGCAGGGCGGCATCTCCGACGACTTCCCCTTCCTGCTCGGCCACGAGGCCGCCGGTGTCGTGGAGTCGGTCGGCGAGGGCGTGACCGAGGTGGCACCCGGTGACTTCGTGATCCTCAACTGGCGTGCCGTGTGCGGGAACTGTCGCGCCTGTCTGCGCGGCCGCCCCTGGTACTGCTTCAACACGCACAACGCGAAGCAGAAGATGACCCTCGCCGCCACCGGGCAGGAGCTGTCCCCGGCCCTCGGTATCGGCGCGTTCGCCGAGAAGACTCTCGTCGCCGCCGGCCAGTGCACCAAGGTCGACCCGTCCGTCTCCCCGGCGGTCGCCGGCCTGCTCGGCTGCGGCGTCATGGCCGGTATCGGCGCGGCGATCAACACGGGAGGCGTCGGCCGCGGCGACTCCGTCGCGGTCATCGGCTGCGGCGGCGTCGGCGACGCGGCCATCGCCGGCTCGGCCCTCGCCGGCGCGGCGAAGATCATCGCCGTGGACATCGACGACCGCAAGCTGGACAAGGCCCGCACCCTGGGCGCCACCCACGCCGTCAACGCCGCCACGACCGACCCCGTCGAGGCGATCCGCGAGCTGACCGGAGGCTTCGGTGCCGACGTCGTCATCGAGGCCGTCGGCCGCCCCGAGACCTACCGGCAGGCCTTCTACGCCCGCGACCTCGCCGGCACGGTCGTCCTCGTCGGCGTCCCCACCCCCGAGATGAAGCTCGAACTGCCCCTGCTGGACGTCTTCGGACGCGGCGGCGCACTGAAGTCCTCCTGGTACGGCGACTGCCTGCCCTCCCGCGACTTCCCCCTGCTGATCGACCTGCACCTGCAGGGCCGGCTGCCGCTCGACGCGTTCGTCACCGAGACCATCCAACTGGACGAGGTGGAGAAGGCGTTCGAGCGGATGCACCACGGCGACGTGCTGCGTTCGGTGGTGGAGTTCTGATGACCGTACGCATCGAACGCCTCGTCACCTCAGGGCAGTTCACCCTCGACGGCGGCACCTGGGACGTCGAGAACAACGTGTGGATCGTCGGTGACGAGCGGGAGGTGGTCGTCATCGACGCCGCCCACGACGCCGAGGCCATCGCCCGCGCCGTCGACGACCGGCACCTGATCGCCATCGTGTGCACCCACGCCCACAACGACCACGTCAACGCCGCACCGGCACTCGCCGACCTCACCGGCGCCACCATCTGGCTGCACCCCGACGACCTGCCGCTGTGGAAGCAGACCCACCCCGACCGCGACCCCGACCGGCACCTGCTCGACGGCCAGGTCATCGAGGCCGCCGGCGCCGACCTGACCGTGCTCCACACCCCCGGCCACGCCCCCGGTGCCGTCTGCCTGTACGACCCCGGGCTCGGCACCGTCTTCACCGGGGACACTCTCTTCAAGGGCGGCCCGGGCGCCACCGGACGCTCCTACTCCCACTTCCCGACGATCATCGACTCCATCCGCGACCGGCTCCTCACCCTCCCCCCGGAGACCAAGGTCCTCACCGGTCACGGCGACGCCACCACCATCGGCGCCGAGGCACCTCACCTGGAGGAGTGGATCAGGCGCGGGCACTGAGGAACTCCCCGGCAATCCCGACAGGAGATGTCCGGCTTTCCCGCGACAGTGGTCGGCGACAGCAGCCGAGGCGCACGGGAGGCCGGACATGTCAGGACCGCTCAAGGACAAGGTGGCACTGGTCGCGGGGGCGACCCGGGGCGCCGGACGCGGCATCGCCGTGGAACTGGGCGCGGCCGGCGCCACCGTCTACGTCACCGGCCGCAGCACCCGTGAACGGCGCTCGGAGTACGACCGCCCCGAGACCGTCGAGGACACCGCCGACCTCGTCACCGCGGCCGGCGGGCAGGGCATCGCCGTACCGGCCGACCACCTGGACCAGGACGCCGTACGCGCCCTCGTGGACCGCATCGACGGCGAACAGGGCCGCCTGGACGTCCTCGTCAACGACATCTGGGGCGGCGAGAAACTCTTCGAGTGGAACACCCCCGTCTGGGAGCACGACCTGGACAACGGACTCAGACTGCTCCGGCTCGCCGTCGAGACACACGCCGTCACCAGCCACTTCGCGCTGCCGCTCCTGCTGCGCCGGCCCGGCGGCCTGGTCGTGGAGGTCACCGACGGCACCGCCGAGTACAACCGCGACACCTACCGCGTGAACTTCTTCTACGACCTCGCCAAGGCCTCCGTGCTGCGCATGGCCTTCGCCCTCGGCCACGAACTCGGCCCTCGCGGCGCCACCGCCGTCGCCCTCACGCCGGGCTGGCTGCGCTCGGAGCTGATGCTCGACGCGTACGGCGTCCGCGAGGACAACTGGCGCGACGCCCTCGCCCGCGAACCGCACTTCGCGATCTCCGAGACCCCGCACTTCACCGGCCGTGCCGTCGCCGCTCTCGCCGCCGACCCCGATGTGGCCCGCTTCAACGGGCAGTCCCTGTCCAGCGGCGGACTCGCCCGGGTGTACGGCTTCACCGACCTCGACGGCAGCCGGCCCGACGCCTGGCGGTACCTGGTCGAGGTCCAGGACGCGGGCAGGCCGGCGGACGTCACCGGATACCGGTGAGAGGACGCCCGAGGGCCCGTACGGGCACCCCACGGCCGATCCCCCCGCGTCGCCGGACACGGGGTACTCGTCACGGGCGCGGCTCGCGGCATCGGCGCCGCCGCCGCGAGAAGGCTCGCCGGGGAGGGCGGCCGGGCCCTGGCCGCCGAAGCCTCCCGTGGCGCTCACCCGCCCCCGCCCATCCCTTCGCGCAGCCGTCGCAGGAGTTCCCGGGCCGCCGGCGGCACGGGTCCCTCCGAGCGCCATGCCAGGGCCACCCGACCGCGGGCGCGGGCATCGGCCACGGGCAGTGTGCAAAGACCCGGCCGGGGGCCGAGACCAGGCACGACGGCGACCCCGAGGCCGCGGGCCGCCAGCCGGCACAGCGCGTCCGGGGTCGCCGCCTCGAACGCGATGTGCGGCCGGAAGCCCGCCTCCGTGCACAGTTGCTCCAGGACCCCGCGCACCCCGGTTCCGCGAGGCAGCCCGATCAACTGGTGCCCGCGCAGGGCCGCCGGAGGGAGCCCGTCGGCGCCGTCGTACTCGACGAACAGCGGGTGTCCGGGGACGGCCGCCGCCACCAGCGGCTCGTCGATCACCACGTGCAGACCGACGCCCGGCGGCGCGTCCCCGGCGATCCCGATCACGGCCAGGTCCAGCTCGCCCCGGCGCAGCGCGGCCAGCATCCGGTCCGAGGTGTCCTCGGTGAGGGTGACCTCCACCTGAGGGTGCGCGTCATGGAAGTCCGCCAGCCGCCCGGCCATGTCGAAGGCGTGCGTGAGGGTGCCGGGGACCAGCCCGACGGCGACCCGGCCGCGCAGCAGGCCCGTGTACTCCTCCACCGTCTGCCGCACCCCGTCGACGGCCGCGAGCGCGGCCCGCGCGTACGGCAGCACGGCCTCACCCACCTCCGTCGGTCGCACCGAGCGGCCCGAGCGGTCCAGCAGCGGCTGCCCCAACTCCCGCTCCAGCTGCCGCACCTGCGCGCTCAGCCCGGGCTGGGCCAGGTGCAACCGTTCGGCGGCCCGGGTGAATCCGGCCTCCTCCACCACTGCCACGAAGTACCGCAGCTGCCTCAACTCCATGCCCGACACCCCATAACCGATCATGCTAGATGCGAGACGCAGCGTGTCTTGGACTTCCGGGCGCCGCGCCAACACCCTGGAGTCATGGGGAAAGCAGCACACACCGCGGCGGACACCGCCATCACGGCCGCCGCCATCGCCGCCGAACGGCGAGAACTGGCCGATCTTCTCGACGCGCTGACGCCCGGGCAGTGGGACGCGCCCAGCCTGTGCGCGGGCTGGCGGGTGCGCGAGGTCGTCGCGCACATGTCGATGGGGTTCCGCCACCGGACCGGGCAGGTGCTGGTGGAACTGGTCAAGGCGCGCGGCAGCCTGCACCGCATGACCGACCGGCTCGCCCGCCGCGACGCCGCCGCCCACCCCGACACCGCACTCGCCGCCTTCCTGCGCACCCACGCCCACCACCCCTGGACGCCTCCGGTCGGCGGCCTCACCTCGGCCCTCGGCCACGACGTCGTGCACGGCCTGGATGTCACCGTCGCCCTCGGCCTGGACCGGGACATCCCCGAGGACCGGCTGCGGATCCTCCTCGACGCGATCGACCCGCGCGCCTTCCGGATCTTCGGCACCGACCTCAGCGGCGTCCGGCTGTGCGCGGACGACCTCGACTGGTCCTTCGGCTCCGGCGCGGCCCTGTACGGCCGCGGCCAGGACCTGCTGCTGGTCGCCTACGGCCGCAGGCTCCCCGCCGGCCGGCTGCGCGGTGACGAAGTTCACCGTTTCGTCACAGCCTGACCGGAACCACAACCCTTCGGCTGCCGCGCGGGTCTAGCAGTCCGAAATCGCGGGAATCGCGCAGGGAGGTACCCGGGGCAGTCCCTGGGCGACAAGGGGAGAAGAAGATGCAGATGGGGGACATACGCAGACGAGGTGTCGTCGCGCTCGGCGTCACGGGACTGGTGGCGCCGCTCACGCTCGCCCTGACCGCGGCACCGGCCCAGGCCGCGAGCTGCACCACGCAGACGGGGCCGTACCAGAAGCAGGTGGAGAAGTTCCTCGGCCGGCCCGTCGACGGCCGGCAGTCCGCCGGTGACTGCCGGGCCATCCAGGCCTTCCAGAACAAGCACGGCATCACGCCCGCCATCGGTTACGCGGGACCCGTCACCTGGGGCGTGATGGACCTCATGAACAAGCAGAAGGCGGTCGGGAACAACCCCAACAAGGACGGCGCGTGCCCGGTGAACAAGGGCCGGATCGCCTGTGTGAACCTCACGCTCCAGCTCAGCTGGGTCCAGGACGGCAGAAGGCTCGTCTACGGTCCCGTGCCCGTGCGCACCGGCCGCAAGGGCTACGCGACCCGCACCGGGCTGAAGAAGGTCTACTGGCGGGACATCGATCACGTCTCGACCGTCTACAACGTGCCGATGCCCTACAGCCAGTTCTTCGACGGCGGCCAGGCCTTCCACTCGGTGGGCCTGAGCATGTGGAACCCGCCGGGGTCGCACGGCTGCGTCAACATGACGACCAAGGACGCCAAGGCGTACTGGTCGCTGCTGAAGACGGGCGACGACGTCTTCGTCTACGGCCGTAAGCCGGGCACCTGAGCGGCCGTCCCGCCCGGGATCGGGGCCCCGCCGCGGGCGCGCGGCGGGGCTGTGTCGTTGCTCACCGTCCCCCGGCCCGGGGCTCCTGCCGGGTGAGGGCCCGGTGTGAACTCCCGCCCTGCACTTGACACGTTGACGTGATGAGCAACACGGTCCGGAATGTCCGTATCAGGTGTACTTACTCACAGCGCCTTCACGTCGATCGGCATATGCTTCACAGCATGTCCACCACTGTTGAAGCCGCCCCCGAGCGATCGGCCGCGGAGGTCAACGAGGAGATCAGGGCCCTGTGGCGCCGGTCCGGCGGGACACTGACCACCGAGCAGCGCGCTCAGTACCAGCGCCTCGTGATGGAGTGGGCCGCCGTGACCCCGCAGTCGCACCGGGCGGCCTGACCGGCCTCGCGCGGACCGCACCGCATTCGTCCAGGGCACCCGTGAGCGCACGGGTGCCCTTCTCATGACTCTTCCAGGCGGCCCCCTCCGCCGTCCTCTCGTCAGCCCCAGGTCGCCGAGTAGTACCGCTGATAGGCCTTGCGGTCCTGCTCCGCCCGGATGTAGCGGGTGGCGACCAGCGCGATCAGACTGCCCGCGATGACCAGCAGCCCGGGACCCACGTTCCGGGTGTCCGTCAGCCGCGCCAGCAGCGTCTGCCCCGTGGCGCCCGTCACCGGTGCCGAGGCACCGGGCGAGGCCGCGCTCGGCGCGACCGCGCCCTGCCCGGCCGGGGCGGACGGCGCGGGGGAGGCGGAGCCCTGTCCGGCGGCCCCGCCGGCGTTCTGCGCGGACACGAGGAGCTTGACGTTCAACGCCGCCATCGCCTTCGTCACCGGCTGGAAGAACGTCGTCCCGCCCGCCGTGCAGTCACCGCTGCCGCCCGAGGTGACCCCGAGCGCGATGCCGTCCGAGAACAGCGGCCCGCCGCTGTCCCCGGGTTCGGCGCACACATTGGTCTCGATGAGCCCGGTGACCGTCCCCTCGGGATAGTTGACCGTCGCGTTCAGCGCGGTGACCGTCCCGTCGTGCAGCCCGCTGGTGCTGCCGCTGCGGAACACCCGCTGCCCGACGGCCGCGTCGGCGGCCCCCGTGATCCGCACTCCGTTGCCGCCACCGATCGCGACGACGTCCGCACCGTCGCCGGCCTTGCCGGAGGCGTACTGCACGAGCGAGAAGTCATTGCCGGGGAAGGCACTGTTCACCGTCCGGCCCAGCTGCTGGTTGCCCTGGTTGTCGGCGAACCAGGTGGACCCCGCGGGGCCGCAGTGACCGGCCGTGAGGATGAAGTCGCTCTGCCCGTCGGTCACATTGAACCCGGCCGAGCAGCGACCACCGGTCGAGAGGATCGGCTGGGCACCGTTCAGCCGCGTGGTGAACGAACCCTTCGTACGCTCCATCCGCACGAAGCCGCCGATCCCCGCGGCGACATGACCCATCCGCGACCAGTCGCCGGCGGACACCGTGCTGTCCGCACGCACCACGACCCGGTTGGTGCGGTAGTCCACCGCCCACGCGGTGCCCGCCACACGCGGCGCCGCACGCAGCGCGGCCGTGGCCGACCTCAGTTCGTTCATGCTGTGCGACACGACCTTCGCCTCGGCCCCCGCGCGCCGTACCTCCCGCGCCGCCGCGTCGTCGGTCACCGCCACGACGGTCCGCCCGTCGGCGCCGATCCAGTTGCCCGCCGTCCGCGCCGTGCCGAGCCGCGCCACCAGCGCCGCGCCGGTGTCCGCGCCGCCGGTGGCCGAGGCGAACGGTCTGGCGGCCGGAGGCGTCTCGCTCGCCATGGCCGCCTGGGCGACCATCGCGCCCCCGAGAAGGAGTCCGCCGACCGCCGCCAGGCGTGTCACCCGCCTGACGATCCGTCGTCGTGCGTGCCGCATGCAGGGCTCCCGAAGCCGAACCGATACGCGCGCCGCGGTGGCGGACGGCGCGAGGCCCTCGGGTCGTCGAGGGCCCGCACCTCCATACGCGGCCCGCGCCCGCGGCGTTCAGCCACGGCGCCGATCCCTGCCCCCGGGTTCAGCCCTTGCGGGCCACCCCGCCGAACATCGCGACCTCCTCCGGCTCGGCCCCGTGGTCGTGCTCCGGGCGCCAGCGCGAGCAGGACACCACACCCGGCTGGAGCAGTTCGAGACCGTCGAAGAACCGGGTCACGTCCTCGGGGGTGCGCTGGGTCAGCTTCGGGGTGCCGTGTTCGTTCCAGAACTTCACGGCCTCGTCCACGTCCGGCATCGACGGATGGGTGACGGTGTGCGACAGCACCAGGTGGCTGCCCGCCGGCAGCCGGTCGGTCAACTCCCGCACGAGGCGGTACGGGTCCTCCTCGTCGCCGATGAAGATGACCACGCCGAGCAGCATCAGCGCCACCGGCTCACTGAAGTCCAGTGTCTTCGCCGCGTGTTCGAGGATCGCGTCGACGTTGCGCAGATCCTCGTCCAGATAGTCCGTACGGCCCTCGGGCGTGCTCGTCAGCAGGGCACGGGCGTGCGCGAGGACCAGCGGGTCGTTGTCGACGTACACGATCCGCGACTCCGGGGCGACACGCTGCGCCACCTCGTGCGTGTTGTCGGCGGTGGGCAGCCCGGTGCCGATGTCCAGGAACTGCCGGATGCCGACCTCACCGGCCAGGTGCCGTACGGCCCGGCCGAGGAACAGCCGGTCGGCGCGCGCGTACTCCCCGATGCCCGGGTGGAGTTGGCGGATCTGGTCGCCGGCCGCGCGGTCGACCTCGTAGTTGTCCTTGCCGCCGAGCCAGTAGTTCCAGATCCGGGCGGTGTGCGGCTGGCCGGTGTTGATGCGGGCGCGCAGCGACACGGCCACGTCGTCGGTGGCTGCCGGGTTGTCGGTCACGTGGGTCAGCTCCTGGATGCGGATGAGATGCCTGCCGAAGGGATACACCGTGCAAGACGCAATCTAGACGGCCGAGTTGATCTCCGCCGCGTCTCCCCGGTTTTCCGCCCGCGCCCGCTTTCGCCCCGGGCCCTATCGTGAGCCCCATGACCAGCATCCCGCACGACATTCCCGGCGAACCCGACCCGCTGCGCGCCCTCGGTCTGGAGCAGCTGCGCCGTCGTACGAGCATGAAATGGCGCACCTACCCCGAGGACGTGCTGCCGCTGTGGGTGGCCGAGATGGACGTACCGCTCGCCGGACCCGTGGTCCGCGCCGTGACCGACGCGCTCACCCTCGGCGACACCGGGTACCCGGCCGGCACCGCCTACGCCGAGGCGCTCGCCGCGTTCGCCGCCGCACGCTGGAAGTGGGACGGGCTCGATGTGCGGCGCACCGCGATCGTTCCGGACGTGATGCTCGGCGTGGTCGAGATGATCAAACTGGTCACCGGGCCCGGCGATCCCGTGATCGTCAACCCGCCGGTGTATCCGCCGTTCTTCCAGTTCGTCACCCACATGGACCGCCGGGTGGTCGAAGCCCCGCTCGGTGCGGATCTGCGCGTCGACCTGGCCGCACTGGAGGAGGCGTTCCGGCGGGCGACCACCGGTTCCGGCCGCGCCGCCTTCCTGCTGTGCAGCCCGCACAACCCCACCGGCACCGTCCACACCGCCGCTGAACTGGCCTCCGTCGCGGCGCTCGCCGAGCGGTACGGCGTCCGGGTCGTCGCGGACGAGATCCACGCCCCGCTCGTCGCCCCCGGCGTCCCCTTCGTGCCGTACCTGAGCGTGCCCGGAGCCGGACGCGGCCTGTCCCTGATGTCGGCCTCCAAGGGCTGGAACCTGGCCGGTCTCAAGGCCGCCGTCGCCGTCGCCGGACCCGAGGCCGCCGCCGACCTCGACCGGCTCCCCGAGGAGGTCGGCCACGGCCCCAGCCACATCGGCGTCATCGCCCACACGGCCGCCCTGCGCGAGGGCACCGGCTGGCTGGACGCCCTGCTCGCCGGGCTGCAGGCCAACCGGACCCTGCTCACCGGCCTGCTCGCCGAGCACCTGCCCGCGATCCGCCCGCAGCCCGCCGAGGCCACCTTTCTGGCCTGGCTCGACTGCCGCGCCCTCGGCCTCGGCGACGACCCCGCGCAGGTCTTCCTCGACCGCGGCCGCGTCGCCCTCAGCTCGGGCCTGCCCTTCGGCACCGGCGGCGCGGGGCACGTGCGGCTGAACCTGGCGACCCCGCCCGAGATCCTCACCGAGGGCGTACGGCGCATGGCGGCGGCCCTGAGCTGACCGGGCCGGTCCCGCAAGGCGGGCCGCCCCTAGACTGCCGGACATGGACGACACGCGGCTGGACCGGCTCGGCTCCGGCAAGTACCTGCTGGTGACCAGCTACCGCAAGAACGGCACCCCGGTCGCCACCCCCGTGTGGGTGGTCCGGGACGGTGCCGGCCTCGGCGTGTGGACGGCCGCCGACAGCTTCAAGGTCAAGCGGATCCGGCGCCGCCCCGACGTCCTCGTCGGCCCCTGCGACCTGCGCGGCAACCCGACCGGGGAGCAGCTGCCGGCCACCGCGGAGATCACCGACGCCGCCGGCACCGCCCGCTACCGCGACCTCATCGCCCGCAAGTACGGACTCGTCGGCGGCCTCACCCTGCTGGGCAGCAGGCTCCGGCGCGGCCTGGACGGCACGGTCGGCATCCGGGTGACCCTCGCCGAGTGAGGGCCACCCGGAACCGGTCCGCTACGAGGCGTCCCGCACGGATCCGGACAGCACCAGCCCGTCGGGGCGCGGCTCACCGGTCTGCATGTCGAGCTGCCGGAACCGCACCGACTCCGCCTGCTCCCGCACCCGGTCCGCGACCGTCGGCACGGTGATGTCGGCACTGGTCTGCCCCGCCGGGATGTCGGCCCACAGGGTGAGACCGCCGACCTTCGACAGGGGACGCTCCGGGTCGGCCTTCGCCCCGGCGGTCTCCTCCAGCCAGCGCGCCGGGACGTCCTTCGTGGACAGCTCGGGCGCGGTGGCTGGCGCCACCGCGAACAGCGCGCTCATGTCGACGTCGACCGCCTTGGACAGGGACAGCCGCCACTTCAGCGCATGCCCCTCCGTGACCCGGCCGGCGACCGGGGTGACGGTCATCGCCGGAGCGGGATCGTCGTCGTGGACGGTGACACCGCCCTGGTAGGAGCCGACGACCGCACCGTGGACCGCCTTGACCAGGACGTCGTACGACACGTCCGTGCCGTAGCGGGTGTTGCCCTTCACCTCGACCGGTACGTCGATGTCGTGGCCGCCGGGGTGCACCGTCACCAGCCGGTTCCTGGCCTTCCCGGTGGCCGGGTCGACGACGTACACCCGGACCTGTCCGCTGCCGCGGCCCGTCACCGAGACCGGAACGTGGTACGTGCGCACGCCGGAGTCGCCCTCGGCCACCGTCCTGCGGCCGAGGTCCACGCGGGGCAGCGCCGCCGCCCGTGCCGCGGGCGTCCCCGGCCGCCAGCCCCACGCGTCCATCAGCCAGGCCTGCCCGGACGCCGAACGCGCCGTCAGCTCCATGGACTTGACCGAGCCGAGCGCGAGCCCGGCACGGCCGGCCGCGGTCAGCGGCACCCGGAACTCGCGCGCCCAGTACGACGCGGTCCGCTCGCTTCCCGGCAGCCCGTCGGCACTGATGCCGCCCAGCTTCGCCGTACGGCCGGCGGAGTCGGTGAGGGACACGTCCAGTTTCGTGCCGCGCGAGTTCGGCGGCACGAACAGCCGCAGCGCCAGTGCCTTGGAGCCGGACAGCGACACGGGCCGCGCCAGGCTCACCCGCGCCGGGGCACCGCTGCGCGTCCAGTGCAGCGCGATCGCCTGCCGGCCGGTCTCCGGAGTGGTCGCCCACGGCGCGAAGTGCGGCGACGCGCCCTTCGCACGCGGGTCCAGACAGGCCTTCGCCGGGACGGCGGCCACCGCGTCGCACAGCCGGGCGCCGGTCACCGACACCCCGCCGTCCGGCAGGAACCCGGCACCCCGGCGCGCGCCCACCGCGTGGCTGAGCACACGCGCCGGGTCCGCCGACGGCGCCCGCTTCCCGGAGCCGTCCAGCAGCGGACGCACCCGGTCGTCCCCGGCGAGGAAGAGCCGGGCGGCGGCCGCGATGTACGTCGAACCGGCCCGGTGCTGCTGGTCGGCGGTGAGCCGGGTCGCCGCGTGCTTGCCGCACACCGGGTCCGGGTGCCGCGGGTCGTCGGAGAAGTCGTCCTCGGCGGGCGCCGCGGCCTGGCCCGGCGTCCACTCGGAGTTGAAGAAGTTGTGGTCGGCGCCGATGACGTACACGGCACTGTGCAACGCCCGGCCGTCGCCGACCGCGCGGGTGCCGTCGACGTACACCTCGCCCTCCAGGTCGGAGACGTCACCGTCGCAGCCGGGCAGGATCGTCACGGACGGTACGTCGGGCACCGGGTTCTGACCGAAGACGGTGGGGCCGATGAGGACCATGCCGCGGACGGTCCAGCGGACCGGTCCGTGGTAGCCGTCCTGGTCGGCGGGCGGCGGGTAAAGGCTGTCCAGGGCCGCCCGGTTGACGCCCTCGCCGCCGCGGGAGTGGCCGACGAGCAGCACACGGGACAGGTCGGCGCGGGCGGAGTGGCGTACGACGGGCGGGGCGGTCTCGGGGTGCGCGGCCCAGTCGGCCCACCGGGCCAGGTGCAGCCTCACCAGCGAGGAGCGGGCCTGGGCGCCGCCGTCCTCGGCCGCGTGGTCCTGGCCGTTGATGCCGTTGGCGGAGATCGAGACGGTCACATAGCCCTGCGAGGCGAGGAGTTTCTGGTCCCGCAGGTAGCCGCGGTGGCTCGGCACGGGCCGCGTGCCGGCCTTGCACGGCCAGTCGCCGGTGATGTCCTGGCCCTTGTAGCAGGTGAAGTGGCGGCCGTGCAGGAACAGCGCCAGCGGACGTCTGCCCGGGGCGCCGACCGGGGCGACGACCACCCCACGCATCTCCACCGGCGCGGAAAGCCCCGGAAGTTTCACCGACTTCAGGCTGTACTCACCGGTCGTCGTCCGGTACGCACCGGGCTTGCCCGGATCGACCGCGTTCGCGGGCAGCGGGGCCGGCGGCCGGGCCGCGGCCACGGCCCCGGCGGCGCGCGGCGCGTCCAGCCGCCGCCCGCCGGACCACACCTGCAGGCCCCGCAGCCGGGGCGACACGCCGGCCCGGTGCCCGTCCAGCGGGAGCCGGAAGGTGTGCCCGTCCGCGTCGGGCCGCGGCATTCCCAACAGGCGTCCACCCGACCGGAATTCGACCCGGGCGTCACCCATCGGCACCGGCCGGTCCGACCGCCACACCAGCTGCGGCGGCGCCGCCCGGCCGCCGGCGAGCCGCCATCCCGGCGGCAGCGTCCCGTCCTCAGGGACAGCCGACGTGCCTGCCTGCGACCGTGGTTGAACCTGAGCGACTGCCGCCCCTGGGGACGCCCCCGCCACCGCGAGCAACGCGGCGGCGGTCACCCATATGCGCCGGGCATGGACCACTGTTCCTCCTTCAGCCCCCGACCTCGGGCGTCCCGACCGTCCCGGGAGCCCCTCGCCTCCGGAGGACGGAAGGCGGCGGCTGTGGGTTGCCTGTGGAGGAAGAGTGATCGTTCACATGATGTGACCAGGCCAACGGCGGTCTGCGCACGGCCAGTTGCGCGACGGACCGCCCGGCGGCGGACGCGGTCGCACCCGCCCGGCCGTCGGGGCCGGCATCACGGCGAAGCGCGCGACGGCGGCACACCGCCCTGCCGCCGGTCAGCGGCCCGGGGAACGGTCCACCGGGGCATGGCCCGCCCCGGCGGAAGGCCAAGCCGGCGGGCATCGGCCGGCCCGCCCCACAGGGGCCGGCGATTCGGCACACGGGAGGTGCCGGAGACAGGCCCCGGCCGGTGGAGGGGAGCCGCCGGCGGGCCCCGGCCACGGTCATCACCGCGCGCGGAGTCGTAGCCGACCGCACGCCGGTGGCGTACGGCTCGCCCGGTGCCCGCCTCGGCCGCCTGGCGCCGTCAGGTCCAGGCGCTCCGGTACGACTCGTCCAGCAGCTGGAAGACCGGCTCGCCACGCACCGGATCCTGGGCGGTGGACAGCCGGACCCGGTCACCGCTGTGGATGCCGACCGGCGGACCCATGACCCGGCCCCGTACGACGAATCCCTCGGCCATCTCTATCAGCGAGACATTGCGGGCCGCGGGCGTGTTGCGGTGCACCACGGTGGAGTGCCGGACCGTCCCGACGCCCTCGCTGCGCTCCGTGCACAGCTCGCTGCCCTGGCACACCGGACACAGCAGCCGGTGGTACATCGCGGTACCGCACCAGGTGCACCGCTGGAAGACGATGGCGTCCCTGGAGTCCGCGGAGACGGGATCGAGCACCCCCGCCGCGGAGCCGGCCGCCGGATGCGAAGCGTTTGCTGAGTGGTGGTACACGCTGGTCAACTCCCTGCGCTCGGCCGGAATCCCGCGTGTCCGGCGCGCACCGGGCACACGCGTGCGCGGTGGCCGTGCCGCCGTGCACGCCGACAGAGTATGGCACTGAGTGTCACTCGTAAAGGCACTCCGTACCCCTTTTTGGCGAGCGTGAGCCTCGTCAGCAGCGACCGAGCGCCGTCTCCAGCTCCTGCACCACCCGCCACAGCGGGGCGTCCCGGCGGGAGACCAGCACCACCACGTCCTCGGCGGGGCCCGCCGGTTCGCCGGCCGCCACCGCGGCGGCCCGGACGGGCGCCGCGGCGGGCTCGGTGCCGCGCCCGAACGCCTTCTGCACGTACCCCAGCGCATGGTCGACCGCCGCGCCCGCGTCACCCAGGCCGTCCGAACGCAGCCAGGAGCGCAGCGCGTTGTTGTGCGCGGCGACCACCGCGGCCGCGACGACGTCGGCCCTCAGCGTGCCCTCGGGCCGCCCCGCGAACCGCCCGCGCAGGTACTCGGCGAGCGCGCGCTCGTAGCGCCACACCACCGACAGTTCGTAGGCGCGCAGGCCCGGCACCTGCTTGGTGAGGCGGTAGCGCTGCACGGAGAAGGTGGGGTTCTCCGCGTACATCCCGAGCACCAGGCGGGCCGCGTCGCACACCCGCCGCACCGGTTCGTGCTCCTCGCCGCCCGCGGCCAGGAAGGCGGTCATGTCGGCCAGACAGCGCTCGTGGTCGGGGAAGACCACGTCCTCCTTGGAGGGGAAGTAGCGGAAGAACGAACGCCGGCCGACCCCGGCGAGGGCCACGATGTCGTCCACGGTGGTCTGCTCGTACCCGCGTTCCAGGAAGAGCTGGAAGGCCGCCGCGACGAGGGCCTCCCGCATCGGCGGCTTCGCGGCCGGCGCCGCGCTGCTGGAGCTCATGGAGGGGAACGTAGCACCCGGACGAGCTGGGTGACACTGAGTGCAGCCTGAGTGGGCTTATGGGGGAACTGAGTGCTTTGGTGGCCGCCCCGGGGCGACCCGTCGGTGGGGGCCTCGCCCGCCTTCGCGCCGGGGAACGGTGGGCGGCGGGTCTCTGACACGGCAGCGGGGACCCCGCCCGATATCGCCGCGCGCTCTGAGACGTAACCTTTCTTCACCGTGCCGGGACCGGTCCGCGCCGGCAGGCGGCCCCGCCTCCCGGCCCCGGACGGCCGGCCGCCCCGACACCGGCGCACCGCCCGAGGAGACGCCCCATGCCCGCCGCCCGCCCCCGCCTGCTCTACGTCACCGACCTGGCGTACGAGGCCCGCGGGCGCCGCTACTGCGACGAGGACATCTTCCTCACCTCCCGGCTGCGCGACCGCTTCGACCTCGCCCTGTGCCATCCGCGGGACGCCGTGGCGCTGCTGGACGGGTTCGACGCCGTGGTCGTCCGCAACAGCGGCCCCGTCCTCGGCCACCAGAGCGCGTACGACGCCTTCCGCACGCGGGCGCTCGGCACCGGCACGCGCGTGTACAACCCGCTCACCGGCAAGGCGGACATGGCCGGCAAGCAGTACCTGCTCGATCTGAGCGCCGCCGGCTTCCCCGTCATCCCGACGGTCGGCCGCGCCGAGGACCTGCACCTGCTGCCGGCCGCCGAGCGGTACGTCGTCAAGCCGATGCTCGGCGCGGACTCCCTCGGCCTCCGGATCGTCCCCGCCGACCGGGTCGCCGCGCTCGCCACCGGGCAGGTGCTGATCCAGCCCTGCGTCGACTTCGTCCACGAGGTGTCCTTCTACTTCGTCGACGACGACTTCCAGTACGCCCTGTACGCCCCGGACCCGGAGCGCCGCTGGGAGCTCGAACCCTATGCGGCCACCGCCGCCGACCTGGAGTTCGCGCGCCGTTTCATCGACTGGAACGACCTCGGCACCGGCATCCAGCGCGTCGACGCCTGCCGCACCCGCGACGGCGGCCTCCTGCTGGTCGAACTGGAGGACCTGAACCCCTACTTGTCCCTCCAGGCCCTGCCGGAGGAGGCCAGGGAAGCCTTCGTCACCGCGTTCACGGCGTCTTTGAGCCGGTTCGTGCAGGGGGCGCTCAGCCCAGCCTGACGGTGACCCGCCGGTGGCCCGGCCGTACCCGTCGGGTCGCCGAAGGCCGACGAGCCGGCTCCTGAACGGGGCCGCCGTGCGGGCCGTATCTGAGCACGGGGAGCTCGTCAGTCCCGTCCGCACGGGACGGAAGGAGAGCCAGGTGCCGACACCGCCCGATCCTCGACGGCCGCACCCCGGACCGGTCCTGGAACCCGTCCGGGTCCTGCGGACCCGCCGCTTCGACGGCCTCGCGGAGCTGATGCGCGAGATGGAGACAGCCCCGGCGCGGACAGCGCACACCGAGGAGGCGGAGACCCAGGAGCTGCCGCCCGTACCGCCCGCCACCGCCCCTCCTCGCGCCGTCGGCCCGCGCCGCGGGGTGCGCCCACCGGTCGTCGCCGGTGCCGTGGCCGCCGCCGCCCTCCTCGGCTTCGGCTGCGCCCTGCTGCTCCCCGCCGCCCAGGAGGCCGCCGCGACCGCGCGGCCGTCCCGGCCGGCGACCACCGCGGCACCGCCCGCCACCACGCCGGCGACGGCCCCCACCCCGTCCCTCGCGCCCACCGCCGCCGCCACCGCCGATCCGGACGGCCCCGGCACCCTACGCCAGGGCGACACCGGCCCCGAGGTCACCGACCTGCAGCAGCGCCTGCTGCGCGTCCCGGACGTCTACCGCGACGGCTCCACGAGCGGCACCTATGACGCCACCCTCACCGCGGCCGTGGCCCGCTTCCAGCTCTGGTACGGCATCAGCGGTGACGAGACCGGGGTCTATGGCGACGACACGCGCCGCGCGCTTGAGTCGCGCACCGGCTCCGGCGACGATGCGTGAGCGGCACGCGGGGAACACCGGGGAGGCGCGGGCCTCACCCGGGCCTCCCCGGGTGAGCCCAGCGGCGGGCAGGAGCGGCGGACGGGAGCGCGGTCGATGACGGACGTGGGCGGTACGGCGAGCGGCGGCAGGGCGGACGGCAGGGCGGACGCGGACGATGGCGCCGGCACGGTGAGCGGCGGTCCGAAGGACGGCGGGGCCGGTACGGCCGGCATGGACGGCTTCTTCAGCCGGCTGGACCCCGACATGTGCGTGGTCACCGCCATGGCCGACGGCGAGCGGGCGGGGTGCCTGGTCGGCTTCGCCTCGCAGTGCTCCATCCGGCCGCCCCGGTTCACCGTCTGGCTGTCCAAGGCCAACCACACCTACCGGGTCGCCCGGGCCGCACAGCACCTCGCCGTCCACCTGCTCACCCGTGACCAGCGGGACCTCGCGGAACTCTTCGGCGGCAGGACCGGCGACGAGACCGACAAGTTCGCGCACCTGGCCTGGGCCGAGGGGCACGGCGGCGCGGTGGTCCTGCGGGACGCGGCGGCCTGGTTCGTGGGCACCATCCTGCACCGCACCGACGGCGGCGACCATGTCGGCTTCGTCCTGGACCCGGTGGAATGGGGCCGGGGGCGGGAGGGGCCGCTGTTGCGGCTGTCCGACGCGGCCGGTATCGCCGCCGGTCACCCCGTGGACTGAGCGGATTCGAACGCCGGGCAACACTTCAGGAAAGTCACCT
Source organism: Streptomyces durhamensis (assembly GCF_000725475.1). Taxonomy (NCBI): domain Bacteria; kingdom Bacillati; phylum Actinomycetota; class Actinomycetes; order Kitasatosporales; family Streptomycetaceae; genus Streptomyces; species Streptomyces durhamensis. The sequence goes on along the minus strand of NZ_JNXR01000019.1, from coordinate 110,699 downwards.
GCGGGCGCGGCGGGCCGGCCCCAGGCTGGTCAGCCCGCGGCCGACGGTCGCGTGCTCCGCCGCACCACGACCGAAGGCCAGCCCCATGACCGGCTCCCGCATCCCGGGCCTGCTCGTGCCCGCTGTCTTCCTGCTGGCCCTGGTCGTCGGCGTGTGCTGGTACTGGCGACACCGGGGCGAGGACGAGGACGACGACTGACGCCGGCTCCGCCGCCCCGGCACGGGCACCGGACCGCCGCGCCGGCAGGCCCCGCGCCTACGCGTCCGTCGCGTCCGCCACGCCCTCCAACGGCATCCTGATGTCCACCACGCACACGTCGTCCCGCCGCTCGTCCGCGAGCATCGTGGCGAGCAGCGTCTCCAGGGAGTCCGATGCGCCGCAGCCATGGGTGCGCACCGCCTCGGCCAGCCGGCCCAGGCCCGCATCGAGACTCTCGCCGGGGCGTTCGACCAGGCCGTCGGTGTACAGCAGCAGCCGGTCCCCGGGTTCCAGACGGAGTTCCGCCGACTCGTAGGCGGGGGCCGCGGTCGCGCCGAGCAGGATGCCGGCGGGCCGGTCGAGGTAGCGCACCTCGCCCCGGCGCACGAGCAGCGGCGGCAGATGGCCGGCCTGCGCCCAGGCGAGGACGTGCCGGCCGGGGTCGTAGCGGGCGAGCACCAGGGTGGCGGTGTTCTGGTTGTCGCGGGAGTGCAGCAGCAGGTAGTTGAGCCGTGCCAGCGCCCCGGTCAGTGAGGAGCCGGTGGTGACCATGCCCTTGGCGGTGAACCGGAGCTGGGCCATCGTGGCCACGGCGTCGATGCCATGGCCCGCCACGTCCCCGACCACGAACAACGCGTCGTCGTCGGGCAGTTCGATGGCGCTGAACCAGTCGCCGCCGACGTGTATGCCGGACTGCGCCGGCAGGTAGGCGACCTCGACGCGCAGCCCGGCCAGCCGTACCGGCTTGACCGGCAGCGGCAGCAGGGCGTGCTGCAGCCGGGCGGCCAGAGCCCGCTCGGCCTGCAGGATTCCGCGTTGCAGCAGCATCGCCCGCTCGCTCTCGACGAGCGCCAGTTCCGCGCTGCGCTGCGGGGTGAGGTCCTGGACGAAGCCGTGCACCTCGACGGCGGTGCCGTCCGGCGCGGTGACGGCCTCCGCGACGAGCCGCAGGTGCCGGACACCCGCGGGCGTGTCGATACGGAACGGCACGTCGAACGGCCGGGCGTGGCGGACCAGTTCGGCGATCGCGTGGGCGAGCGGCCCCGCGTCCTCGGGCAGGGCCAGCTCCGGCAGCCGTTCGAGGCCGAGCGGCTGCTGCCCGCCGGACCGGCCGAGCACGGAGTACGCCTGCTCGGACCAGGAGATCTCCTGGGTGAGCAGGTTCCAGTTGGCCCAGCCGAGGTTGCCGAGCCGCTGTACGTCGGACAGGCACTGCTCCTGCCGGTCCGCGATGTCGTGCCGCAGCCAGGTCACCAGCAGTCCGTCGCCCAGCGGCGCGGCCCGCACCGAGTAGGTGGCGGCCAGGGGCACCTCGCCGACGGCGTCCTGGTGGACGAACGGCTCGCTCTCGAACGGCACGCCCGTGTGCAGGGCCTGGAGATAGCCGTGCCACACCGGCTCGCCGGCGACGGACGGATAGCTCTCCAGGACCTGTCTGCCGACCATCTCCCGGCCGGTGCGGCCGAACACGTCGACCGCCTCCGAGGTGGCGGCCTCGATCCGGTAGTCCTCCACCTCGCCCGAGGCGGCGCGCAGCGGAGTCAGCAGGATCGCCGCGCCCGGCAGCGCGTCGAACACAGCCTGCACGGTCTGGGCGACGCCGTCACCAGCGTGTTCCTGGGAGGTGTCGAAGGCGCGCAGCCGGCCCGTGCACAGCCGGGCCACGGCCCGCAGCAGCTCGCGTTGCCGCGGTGCGAACGGCCCGCCGCGCCGGCGCAGCACACCGAGGGCGACACGTGCCTCGTCCCCGGCAGGCACGGGCAGCCAGGCCCGGCTGGGCCAGCGTTCCGGGGCCTGCCCGAGCAGCAGGAACCGGTCGCTCCCCGCTTCGAGGTCCTCCAGCCACCGTGGCTCGCCGGACCGCAGGGCGTCGAGCGGGACCAATCCGCTCACGGGGGGCACGAACCGCCACTGTGCGGCGAGGGTCGCGTCGATGCCCGCGTGCCCGATCAGTTTCAGCCCGTCCTCGGGCAGCCGCTCGTACAGCATCACGGCGTCGGCGTCCGTCTCGGGCGCGAGGTGGTCGAGCAGGCACTGGGCCAGCTCGTGCGGTGTGCCGACCCGGACCAGGTCCCGGCCGATGTGCGCGAGTATCTTCGCCAGTTCCACCGTGCCGGTGGGCGCGACGTCCCAGGATCCGGCGGAGCGCGCTCCGGTGGGGGCCGTCGGTGTGGCGGGGGGCTGTCCTTTCGGCGGCAGCAGGGCGCCGAGGGTGAGCCAGCACTGTTCGAGGAGCGTGCGGTTGCCGTCCTGGGCGCGCTGCAGCAGCTCGTCGTGCGCGGCTTCCGGGGTGCACCCGGCGACGGCCATCAGCACGCCCTTGGCCCGCTCCAGGACCGCCGAGGTGGCGGCAAGGTCCCGAAGCCGTTCCATCTCCGCACGCTGCCGGGCGACGACCTTGGCCAACGCCGCAAGATCTGCGCCGGCCGGGTCCAGCGGGTGCACGGGCTCGCTCGTCACGCGACGAGCATGGCACATTCGGAGCCGTTCGATCACTCGTCTGCCGGGTCGGGATTCATATGAGCTCTGCACGAACTCCTTGCAAGGGGTTCACACCGGCCCGTGCCCGGGGCGCCGGGCGGCACCGCGGACCGTTCGCGCCCGAGGGGAGTGCCGGCCGAGCCGTCGACCGGCGGGATCGCCGGGAGCCGGGCCGGCGGATCAGCGGCCCGCGCCCCGTGCGGCCAGGGCCTCGCTGACCGCGCGGACGCTGCGCGCGATGTGCTGGAGCTGCAGGACCTCGGCGGCGTACAGCTTGATCGTGTGCTCGATGACCGACTCGGGCAGTCCGAGCATCGGCAGCTCGGCCCGTGCGGTCTGCAGCGCGGTCCGGGCCACCCGGATCTCCTGCTGGACCTGCAGCTGCGCGTGCCGGGCGAGCAGGACGGGGTGGCGGATGAGCGCCGGATAGCTGGCGTAGCGCGCGGGGATCAGCTCGCGCAGCCACTTGGCCGCCGAGCGCTCCCAGTCGTACGAGCCCGGCGTCTTGACCTGGCAGGGCCAGTCGGAGCTGATACGGATGCTGGTCAGAGTCATGATCATCGCTTCCGGTGGGCGGCGTCGTGAGGGTGGTCCGACGGGTGCGGGGCGGCCCCGGTCTAGGGGATGACCGGGGCCGCCACGGGCGCGTCGTGCAGACGAAGCGCCCCGGCGCACCCCCGGCGCCGACGTGGGTAGGGGACGGCGGCTGGGGGTGTCCGTGCGGGGGCCCCGGGCGTCGGGATCCCGCGCTGCGTGGGGACGTGCGTACGCATGGGCGGTCCGTCGGCTTTCTCGGGGCGGTGTGCGAGCGGTGAGTCCGCGGGTGCGGACCGTCCCCGGAGCGGGCCGGGCGCGATCCGTGAGCAGTATTTATATATGCCGACTGCTTTGCAAGACGTATGAAAACATTCATGCGTGATTTGTCGTGGATGATCCCTGTCCTGGGCAGCGAAGACCGCAGGATTTTCACGAACGCGGTGTGTGGACGCGCGAACCTGCCGGAATCAGTCCTTCATGAAGAACTGATGCTGCTCGGACAGCTGCTCGTACTTCTCCAGACGGGCCTGGGTGCGCTCCGGATCGGCGTCGGTCATGGCCTGCAGCAGTGCGGCGGCCAACACGCCCGGCGCGGCGTAGGAGTCGAACACCAGCCGTGAGCCGGTACCAGTGGCGAAGGTGACGTCGGCCTCGTCGGCCAGCGGCCCCAGCGCCAGGTCCGTCACCAGGGCGACCTTCAGCCCGGCCCCGCGCGCCACCCGGACCGCCTGCAGCGTCTCCCCGGAGTGCCGGGGCATGGCGAACGCGAGCACCCAGGTGCCGCCGGCCTCGCGGCACTGCAGCAGCGCGTCGTAGGCCACGCTGCCGCCCCGGGTGACCAGGCGGACGTCGGGGTGGATCCGGCGGGCGGCGTAGCCGAAGTACTCGGCCAGCGACTCCGAGATGCGCAGGCCCAGTACGGTCAGCGGAGTGGACCGGGACAGCGCCCGGCCGACCTGGATCACCCGGTCGGGGTCGGCGAAGTCGCGCCGCAGGTTCTCCAGGTTCTCGATCTCGGCGTCGACGGCCGCCTGCAGTTCGTTGGCCCGGTTCTCCTCGCCCGGGCCGCCGGCCAGGGTGCTCAGCGCGATCGACTGGAGCCTCTCGCGCAGCGCGGGATAGCCGCTGAAGCCGACGGCGGCGGCGAAGCGGGTGACGGAGGGCTGGCTGACCCCGACCCGGTCGGCCAGTTCGGTGATGGACAGGAACGCGGCCTCGGTGATGTGCTCGATCAGGTACTGGGCGATGCGCCGCTGTCCCGGCGACAGGCGCGGGCCGTCGAAGAGTTCCCTGAGCCGGGAGGTCGGTGCGGCCTCGGTCTCGGGCACGGCCTTGCCCGAGGTGATCGCTGACGCCTGCGCGCGGGCCTGCTGCGGCGAGGGCACCGGTCCGTCTCCTTTGTCTGCCACAAGCACTCAACATAGCTCACAGACCGTGCTGAACAGGGGCTGAGCAGGAGGTTTCAGCGCCGGAAGAGGCTGATCGAACGGCCCACCGCACCGGCCGGGCGGCTGCTCGCGACCAACTCGGCGAGCCGTCCGCGCGCCTTGGCGAGCGCGGAGTCCGACACCACCAGCAGCCCGTGCACCCGCTCCGGCGGCACCGTACGCGGATCGGCCGCCTGGATGCCGTAGTACGACGGCACACCGCTGCCCTTGTACACCAGCCACACCCGCTCGCCCGGATACCGCTGCCGGAGCCGGTCGGCGAGCCGGCCCAGGTCCTGGCCCCAGTCCACGTTGGAGTCGTGCAGCAGCCGATGGGTGTTCGCCGGGCCGCCGAACGCCTCGTTGGAGTACGGCAGGTAGTACGGGAACGTCCGCGCCGAGCTCACGGCCGTGAACAGCACCAGCACGGCCGCGGCCGCCGCCGTCCACCGCCGGCCGGGCCGTGGCGCACAGGCCGCCGCCACCGCGAGGAACATCGGCACGAACAGCGCGTACCTCGTCCCGAAGTCCCGCGACCCGGTCATGGCCGCCGCGAGCAGTACCCCGGGCGGCAGCAGCAGGTGGGGCGCGGCGGGCCGCAGCCGCCGCAGCGCCACGACCGTCACGGCACCGGCCGCGCCCAGCGCCAGCAGCCCGAGGGGTGTCTTCACCAGCAGGGCGGCCGGCAGGTAGTACCAGAGCGCGCCGGTGTACAGATGCCCGAACAGAAAGCCCTGCCACGGCTGGTCCTCCAGTCCGAACTGCACGCGCATTCCGGCCCGGTACGCGTCCGGCACCGGCAGCAGGTCCACCAGGCGCCCGCGCAGCCCGTGCAGGGCCGGCACCGGCTCGGCGGGGGTGAACCGCAGACGCGGATCGACGGCCAGGTACACGGCCCACACGACACCGACGGCCACCAGCGCCACGACGCCCGCCCCGGCGATCGCCGACAGCGGTTTCCGGTACCGGTCGCCGACGAGCGCGGACAACGCTTTCCGACGCCGCCCGCCGACCGGCCCGGCGAGCAGACGCAGGACGCCGTGCGGGCGAGCGCCCATCGCCCCCGCGAGGAAGGGCAGGGGGGTGCGGCGGCGCGGGGCGGCCGGGGCCGCGAGGGCGATGGGTGCGTCCGGTGTGCCCGGCCGGACCTCTCGCTCCCGGCCCGTGCCGGCGTCCGGCGCGTCCGCCGGTGAGACCGGCCGTCGCCCGCCCGTGCTCGCGGCGGGCCCGCCCCTCGCCGAGCCCTTCGGGCCCCGGTCCCCGGCGAGGACGGACAGGGCGGCGAGGCCCATCAGCACCGGTACCGCCGGCAGGGCGCTCATCTTGGTGGCCACGGCTGCGCCGAGACAGGCGCCCGCGAGGGGCAGATACCGCAGGGGCCGGCGCCGGGCCCGCCACACCAGCCAGGCCGACGTCAGCACGAACCCGGCCATCGGCACGTCCAGCGTCGCCAGCGAACCGTGCGCGATCAGGTCGGGCGAGAAGGCGTACAGCGCCAGCGCCACCAGACCGCCCGCCGTGCCCGCGAGATCACGGGCGAACGCGAACGCGACCAGCCCGAACAGCAGCGTCAGCGCGATCACCGGCAGCCGCGCCCACAGCATCACACGCCAGGGGTCGTTGCCCGACGCGTACAGCAGATGCCGGCCCACGTCCCCCTGGGTGCCGGTGTACGACGGGTCGTAGTGCGGGCGGGCCACCGCCACACCGGCCGCGATCAGCAGCTTGCCGAGCGGCGGGTGCTCGGGGTTGTAGCGGATCCGGTGCTCGTGCAGATAGTCCGTGGCCGTCGCCACGTACACCGGCTCGTCGATGGTCGGGGTCTGCTCGACGGCCGTGGTGACCATCGCCGCGGCCATCTGCGCGAGCAGCAGCGCGGCCAGCAGGGGCACCAGCCACCGCCGGTGGCGGCGCAGCCGGACGTACCGGCGGCCGGGGGCCGGCCGTGGCGGCCCCTCGGCGGGGGTCGTCCGGGTGAGCACCGGGTACTGTGCGCGCGCCATCATCCGCCCCGCGGTGGCACCGGCCGAGAGGCGGCGGGAACGTGCGCGGGCCGGATCATGGCCCTACTGTCGCACCGCTCCCGCCACCGGAGGCGTCACCGCTTCACGAGTCGTACCGACAGACCTTCTGCCGTGTACACGGGTACGGCCCGCAGCCGGTCGGGGTTCACCTCGATCCGGCTGAACCGCCCGCGCAGCCGGGGCACGCCGGCACCGGCAGGACGCCGCCCTCCGCCGGCGGCCGCTCGGCGTCGAGCCGCAGCGACAGCACCGCCGAGGCGCCCGGCACGGCCAGGTGCCGGCAGTGGCGCCTTGCCGCCCGCGCGCAGGCCGAGCCGGAGCGGGGCCGCGTCCTGGGCGTACGCGCCGCGCACCCGCAGCCGCTCGGCCACCCGCAGCGTGCCGCCGCAGACCCGCACGTCCCCGTGCCCGAGGGCGTCCTCGCCGCCCGCGACCGACGTGCCCTCGGCCGGCACCGTCCCGCCCGTGTACCGGTTGCGGCCGGTCAGCGTCAGGGCGCCGGACCGCCGCGCCCGCCGATGTCATCGCGCCAGGCGTCGGCGGCCGAGAAGCCGCCCGCCGCCGCGTCCAGCGTGACGCCGACGCCGGAGCCGAAGGCGCCGTAGCCGTCCGCCGCGGCGAACAGGTCCAGCCGCCCCCACGGCTCGAAGCCGTCCAGGAGCACGTACCCGCAGGGCAGCCCGGTGGTGCGCAGCACCTCGCGGCGCTGCTCCGCGCACAGATACGGCAGCCGGGCCTCCAAGGTCGCGGGGCCACCTCGGCAGGCGGTCTGCGCCTCACCCACCCCGCGGGCGGCGGGCCCGACCACTTCGACGCCCGCGCGGAACTCACCCAGGAACAGGCCGCGTTCGCGCTCGCCGCCGACGCGCGCGGCTACGGCGACCCCGACGAGGGCTGGGGGCACCTGGTCTCCTCCACCGCCCTGGAGGCCGGCCCGGCCCCGGGTGCACCGGAGGGGTTGCACGTGTTCGCCGTGCGCCACGGACCCGGCGGTGCCTTCACACCCGCCTTCGATCACGACCGACAGGGCCTGACGGTGCGCACCGAGGCGTTCGTCGCGGTGGGGGGAGACCCGGGAGGCGAGGCGAGGCCCGACTGCGGCTGCACGGCTGAGGCCCCTGGGTGCCGCGACGGGAGGTGCCGCGCGGTGCCGTCCGCGGGTCCGGCGCGGCGGGTCGCGCCCGCGCGGCACAGCCGCGTGCCGCCACCGCCCCGCGCGCCTAGAGGGGCGCCCAGGGGGCGGACACCACCAGGTCCGCCCGGCCCCTGGTCGTCGCGACCAGGTCGGCGTTGCGCTGGTCCGTGCCCAGCACCCAGGCCACGGCCGCCGCGTGGTCCTTGCCGAACTCCTCGTGCCGGGCGACCAGCCGGCGGACCCGCTCGTCCTCGTCCGACTCGCAGAACCACACCTCGTCCAGACAGGTCCGCACCCGCGCCCACGAACCCTCCGCCAGCAGCAGGTAGTTGCCCTCGGTCACCACCAGCCGGGCCGCCGGCGGCACCGGGATCGCGCCCGCGACCGGCTGCTCCAGCACCCGCTCGAACCCGGGCGCGTACACCACCTCGTCGGGGTCCTCGCGCAACCGCCGCAACAGCGCGGCGTACCCCGCCGCGTCGAACGTGTCCGGCGCCCCCTTGCGGTCCCGGCGGCCGAGCCGGTCGAGTTCGGCGTCGGCGAGGTGGAAGCCGTCCATCGGGACGTGCGCCGCCCAGGGCGGCCCGTCGGCGTTCAGGGCACGCACCAGATGTTCGGCGAGGGTCGTCTTGCCGGCCCCGGGGCTGCCCGCGATGCCGAGCACGGCGCGCCGGCCGTCCCGGGGGAGTGCGCGGGCGCGGTCGAGGAGGTCGTCGAAGGTCAGCGGCACACAGCAGAGTGTGTCACCAGGAGTTCGCGCGATGTGTGGCGTGCGCCACTCACTGGACGGTGCCCCACGGGGAACAGTGCAGGGTATGACTCAGCTCGGTCTTCCCGACGGAATCCAGGCCTGTCTGTTCGACCTCGACGGTGTCGTCACCAGGACGGCCGTCGTGCACGCGGCCGCCTGGAAGGAGACGTTCGACGCGTTCCTGCGGAACTACGCGGGGGAGCAGGGCCGGCCCTTCGATCCGGTCGCCGACTACGACGAGTACGTCGACGGCCGTCCCCGCGCCGACGGCGTACGCGCCTTCCTCGACTCGCGCGGCATCCGGCTGCCCGAGGGCGGTCCCGACGACCCACCGGACGCCCGCACCGTGCACGGCCTCGGCAACCGCAAGAACACCCTGCTGCTGGAGAAGATCCGCACCGGTGGCGTCGAGGCCTACGAGGGCACCCTGCGTTATCTGGAGGCGGTCCGCGCCGAGGGGCTGCGCACGGCGATCGTCTCCTCCAGCGCCAACTGCCAGGACGTGCTGCGCTCCGTCGGCGCCGAGCACTTCTTCGACGTACGGATCGACGGCGTGGTCGCCGCGGAACGCCGGCTGCCGGGCAAGCCGCACCCCGACACCTTCCTCGCCGCCGCCCGTGACCTCGGCGTCGAGCCGCCGCGGGCCGCCGTCTTCGAGGACGCGCTGGCCGGCATGGACGCGGGCCGCGCGGGCGGCTTCGGGTACGTCGTCGGGGTGGACCGGGTGGGGCAGACCGACGCGCTGTACGCCCACGGCGCGAGCGTCGTGGTGAAGGATCTCGCCGAGCTGGGAGGCAAGCAGTGATCACCGACCGGTCGTACGCCGTCGAGCCGTGGGCCGTCCGGGAGACCGCCCTCGACCTCGACGTCCTCGCCCAGAGCGAGTCGGTGTTCGCGCTGTCCAACGGCCATGTCGGCTGGCGCGGCAACCTGGACGAGGGCGAACCGCACGGCCTGCCCGGCAGCTACCTCAACGGCGTGCACGAGGTGCATCCGCTGCCGTACGCGGAGGCCGGCTACGGCTACCCGGAGTCGGGTCAGACGGTCATCAACGTCACCAACGGCAAGATCGTCCGGCTGCTCGTGGACGACGAGCCGTTCGACCTGCGCTACGGCCGGCTCGTCGCCCACGAGCGGGTCCTGGACCTGCGCCGCGGGGTGCTGGAGCGGAACTGCGAGTGGACCTCCCCGGCGGGCTCCACCATCCGGGTGCGCTCGACCCGGCTGGTGTCGCTGACCCAGCGCGCGGTGGCCGCGATCGCCTACGAGGTGGAGGCCGTCGACGGCCGCAGCCGGGTGGTGATCCAGTCCGAACTGGTCGCGGGCGAGAGCCTGCCGGAGTCGAACGGCGACCCGCGCGCGGCCATGGCACTGCAGTCGCCGCTGGAACCGGAGGACCACTTCGCCTCCGGCAGCCGGCTGCGGCTGGTGCACCGCACCCGGCGCAGCGGCCTGAGGGTGGCCGTGGCCGCCGACCACGTCGTCAGCGGCCCGGAGCGCACCACCACCCGCAGCGAGAGCGGCGCCGACGTGGCCCGGCTGACGGTCACCTCCGTACTGGAGCCCGGACAGACGCTGCGGGTGGAGAAGCTGGTCGCCCACGGCTGGTCCGGCACCCGCTCGCTGCCCGCGATGGCCGACCAGGTGGACGCCGCGCTCGCCGCCGCCGCACACGACGGCTGGCAGGGCCTTTTGGCGGACCAGCAAGCCTGCCTGGACGACTTCTGGGCCCGAGCCGACGTCGAGGTGGGGGGTGACGAGGAGGTCCAGCAGGCGGTCCGCTTCGCCCTGTTCCACGTTCTGCAGGCGGGCAGCCGCGCCGAGCAGCGCGCCATCCCGGCCAAGGGCCTGACCGGTTCCGGCTACGACGGGCACGCCTTCTGGGACACCGAGATGTTCGTGCTGCCCGTCCTCACCCACACCGCTCCGGTGGCCGTCGCCGAGGCCCTGCGCTGGCGGTACAACACCTTGGACGAGGCCCGCGAGCGCGCCGCCCAGCTCGGGCTCGGCGGGGCGGCCTTCCCCTGGCGGACCATCGCCGGACCGGAGGGCTCGGCGTACTGGCCGGCCGGCACCGCCGCCTTCCATGTGAACGCCGGCGTGGCCGACGCGGTGATCCGGTACGTCGAGGCCACCGGCGACGCCGTGTTCGAGCGCGAGGTGGGCGTGGAGCTGCTGGTGGAGACGGCCCGGCTGTGGCGTTCACTGGGTCATCACGACGGGCACGGCGCCTTCCACATCGACGGCGTCACCGGCCCCGACGAGTACAGCGCGGTCGCCGACGACAACACCTACACCAACCTCATGGCCCGGCAGAACCTGCTCGCCGCGGCCGACGCCGCCGAACGCCACCCGCGCGAGGCGGCCCGGCTCGGCGTGGACGAGGAGGAGACCGCCTCCTGGCGGGACGCCGCCGAGGCGATGCACTTCCCGTACAACGACGAACTGCGTGTGCACGAGCAGCACGCCGGGTTCACCCGCTACCAGCGCTGGGACTTCGCCGGCACGCGCGCCGACCAGTACCCGCTGCTGCTGCACTTCCCCTACTTCGACCTCTACCGCAAGCAGGTCGTCAAGCAGGCCGACCTGGTGCTGGCCATGTACACCTGCGGCGACTTCTTCGAGAAGGGGGACGGCGGGGCGGGCGCCGACGGCGCGGACCAGGTCGCCCGCAACTTCGCCTACTACGAGCCGCTCACCGTCCGGGACTCCTCCCTGTCGGCCTGCTGCCAGGCCGTCATCGCCGCCCAGACGGGCCATCTCGACCTCGCCTACGCCTACACCACCGAGGCGGCCCTGATGGATCTGCAGGACTTGGAGCACAACACCCGCGACGGGCTGCACATCGCCTCGCTGGCCGGTACCTGGATGGCGCTGGTGGCGGGCTTCGGCGGGATGCGCCGCGACGGCGAGCGGCTGCGGTTCGCGCCGCGCCTGCCCGAGCGGCTGAACCGGCTCGCCTTCAACGTCGAGTTCCGCGGCCGACGGCTGCGCGTGGACATCGGCGCTGACAAGGCGACGTACGCGCTGCTGGACGGGCCGCCGCTGACCCTGCGACACCATGGTGAGCCGCTCACGGTGTCGGCCGACGAGCCGGCCGTGCGGGCCGTGCCGCCGGCCCGCCGCCGACCGGCTCCGGAGCAGCCGCCGCATCGCGCCCCGAACGGGGGCTAGGGCTGTGGCCGGAAAGGTTCGCCGGAAAGCTCGCGGCGTCCGGTGCTGGGGCACCTCCCACGCCTTTCGGGCCGTGGGGGAGCATCGCCCGCGTACTGGATGTACTCGGGTGGTGCGACAACGCGCCGAGCTGCCGTGCCGGGCATCGCGATCCGGTGAACCTTTCCGGCCGCAGCACCAGGCGCTCCTCTGTGCGGGCCGGGACATGCCGGCAGGCGTCCGCGGCACCACGGGCGACTTGGTCCCCGCGTGCCGATACCGTCCCGCGCTTCTCGCGGGTGCTCTCAGCTGAGCACGCCCGACAGCTGTCGCACCAGGTCGCTCGTGGCGTCGGCGGCGAGCAGCGCCGCCAGCGTGCCCAGCAGGAGGACGGCGAGCGCGAGGGGCCACAGGCGTGGGGGAGGGCTCGTCTGCAGGGCCGCGATGCGCCGGGTGACCGCCCGGTCGGTGAAGTGCAGCGCGCACGGCCTGGCTCCGCCCGCGGTGAGCGCGGCCCGGGCCAGTGCCCGGGCGGTGGTCCGCCGGTCGCCGACCGCGGCCGCCGCCTGCTCGTCGGCCCACCGCTCCACGAGGAAGCCGACGGCCGTACGCACCGGGCCGAGCAGCGGATCGGCGGCCGCCGCGAGCGTCGCCGCCGTGACCAGCGGGCCGTGCCGGTGGGCGAGATGGGCCCGCTCGTGCGCGAGGAGCACCCGCCGTTCGGCGGGCCGGAGGGCGCTCAGCATGGCCGAGGTGACGAGGATCCGGCCCGGCCGGCCCGGGATCGCGAAGGCCTGCGGCGTCGCGGAGGCGGCGACGATCAGCTCGGTGTCCGCCGGATGCCCCGCACACAGCCGGCGCAGGGCCCGCCGGGTACGGAACTCCGCGCGCACGGCACGCCGCACCCGCAGGGCGATCACGACCAGCGCCAGACACGCGGCGTACCCGATCGCCCCGGGCACCGGATCGGCGACCGGGTGCCCGTCCTCGCGGGCCTCGCGGATCACCGGCGGCACGTCCCCGAGGAGCGCGGCGGCCAGCAGGACCAGCGACCAGGCGGTGGCCACGGCGGTCAGCACCGCCGCCGAGGTCAGCACACGCGCGGCGAGGGCGGGAGCGACCCGCCGGGCGATCACCGGCCCGGCCGCCGACAGCAGCAGCGACAGCACGAGCGGGCTGTACACGTCGAACCTCATGCGCGGCCTCCGGCGAGCAACTCGCGCAGCGCCCGCTCCTCCTCGGGACGGAGGCCGGTCACGAACTGCTGGAGCGCGGCGATCGGGTCCGGGCCCCGGTCCAGGGCCTCGTGCATCGCCTCGGCGGTCAGCTCGGCCGCGTTCTTCGCCGGCCGGTACGCGCCGCGCCGCCCGTCGGCGTCCCGCAGCACCAGGCCTTTGTCGTAGAGGCGTTTGAGGATCGTGTGCACGGTGTTGTAGGCGAGGGCGCCGTCGATCTCGGCCTGGATCTCCGCCGGGGTCAGCGGCCGCTCGGTCGCCCAGAGAGCGGCCAGCACTTCGCTCTCCAGCGCACCGGCGCTGCGCCGCTCCGCCCTGCCGCGGGACCCTGTGCCAGCCATGCTCCAACCTTACAGCGCGTAGTGCCGGCGGCCGGCTGGCCCCGTCCACCCGGCACAGAGCGGGGAATCGGGTTAGTTTGTCGGTGTTTTCCCGTGGGTCGGCGATGTCCTCATGTCGCCGTGTGCGCCGCCCCCCGTGCCCCTACAGACTGTAGGGTGACAGTGATCCGCACGCCGAGGGGCAGAGGGGGGACGATGACGGGGAGCCCGCACGCCACACTCGCGGGGCTGCGGCGCGAGCGTCCGCACCGTACGCCGGACGGGGCCCGGCGGACCCGGTCCACGATCACGCTCGCGGCCGTGGCAGCCGCCTTCACCCTGGCCCAGCTGCTCCTCGTCCGGCCCGGCATGGGCCTGGGCTGGGACGAGACGGTCTACGTCAGCCAGGTCAGCGCACACGCCCCCGCCGCCTTCTTCAGCGCGCCCCGCGCCCGGGGCGTCTCCCTGCTCGTCGCGCCCGTCGCCTCCTGGTCGTCCTCCACGGCGCTGCTGAGGATCTACCTCGCTGTCCTGTCCGGCCTCGCCCTGTTCCTGGCCCTGCGCGCCTGGCGCGGCCTGTTCCCGGCCCGTGTCCTCGGCCTCGGCGGCGCCCTGTTCGCGTCCCTGTGGGTGACCCTCTTCTACGGCCCGCAGGCCATGCCCAACTACTGGGTCGCCGTGGGCGCCCTGGCCGCCGTCGGCTGCTTCCTGCGCTCCCGCACCGGCCCCGGGCGTTCCCCGTACCGGGGCCTGGCGGCCAGTGCCGCGCTCATGGCCTGGATGCGGCCCATGGACGCGGTCTGGGCGGTGCTGCCGCTGCTCGTCCTCGCCCTCGCCCGGCGCCAGGGGCGGCCGCTCGCGGTGCTGCTCGCCGGACTCGCGGCCGGCGCCGCCGAGTGGATCGCCGAGGCCTACGTCCGCTACGGCGGCCCGGTGCGCCGCCTGGCCGACGGCTCGGCGATCCAGGGCGGCCTCGGCCGGCACTTCGCCGTCGTCGACCAGCTGCGCAGCCTCGGCGGCCGGACCCTGTGCCGCCCGTGCACCGGCGAGCTGCCCCCTTCGGTGGTCCTCGTGTGGTGGTTCGTGCTGCCGCTGCTCGCCGTGCTCGGGCTCACCGTCGCCGCCCGCGCCGGGCGTACGGTGCCCACGCTGCTGCCGTTCGCCTGTGCGGCGGCCACCGCCTTCCCCTACCTGTTCCTGATCGACTACGCGGCCCCGCGTTTCCTGCTGCCTGCCTACGCCCTGCTCGCCCTCCCGGCCGCCGACGCACTGGTGCACCTGGTCACCGCACCGCGCAGGCGCAGGCGCCCGGCCGCCATCGCGCTTCTGGGCCTGGGACTCGCCGCCCACCTGGGCGTTCAACTGGCCGTCCTGACCCACACGGTGGACGCCACCACCGCGCAACACGGCAGCTGGTCCCGCACGGCCGCCACCCTCCACCGGCTCGGCGTCCGCCCGCCCTGCCTGCTCACCGGGGACGAGGCCATCCCGATCGCCTTCTACACCGGCTGTGCCTCGGCCGCGACGAGCGGACACAACGCCAACAGCACCGAGCACGCCATCGCCGGCACCGCCCGGCGGATCCCCGTCGCGGTCCTGGTACCCGCCGGGTCACGGCCGCCCGGATACGCCCGCGACTGGCCGGCCGATCCCTTCGACGGCGGGCGGCTGTACCACACCGTGCCGGGGAGCGGCCGATGACGGCACCGGCGCAGCTCACCGTCTCCCTCGGCCGGCGCCGCGCCTGCTGGCACGCCGGCGTCCTGCTCGCCGTCCTGCTCGGCGGGCTGTACCTGGCCCGCCGGCACTGGCCCGCGGTCGAGCACGGGGCCTGGCGGCTGGCCGGCGCCGACCCGGGCTGGCTGCTGGCCGCCGCGGCGGCGGCCGTGTGCACCTGGGCCGCCTCGGCGCTCGCCCAACAGGGCGCGGTCGTGCGACCGCTGCCCGGACCGCGGCTGGTCGCCGCTCAGTTCGCGGCCTCCGCCGCGGGCCACCTGCTGCCCGCGGGGCTCGGTGCGGGGGCGGTGAACCTGCGGTTCCTGATGCGCTGCGGCCTGCCGGCGGGCCGCGCGGCCAGCGCCGTCGCCGTCAAGGCCACCGCCGGTGCCACCGCGCGGCTGGCGTTGATCGCCGTGCTCGCCCCCGGCTGCCCGGGCCTGCTGCGCCTGCCGTCTCTCAGCCCCACGGCCCTCGCCGTCGCCCTCGGCGGCCTCCTCCTGCTCGCGGCCCTGCCGGCGAGCCCCTGGTGGGACCCCTGCCGGCGAGCCCTGTCCGCCGTCCTGGCCGACATCCGCGCCCTGCACCTGCGCCCTGTGCGAGCCGCGGCCCTGTGGGGCGGCTCGCTGGCCTTCGCCGCACTGCACTGCCTGGTCCTCGTCGCCGTCGTCCGGGCGGTCGCACTGCCGTTGCCGCCGCCGCAGGTGGCCCTGCTGTACCTCGCCGCGAGCAGCGCCGCCGCGCTGCTGCCGACCCCGGGCGGCCTGGGCTCCCTGGACGCGGCGCTCGCCCTCGCCCTGACCGTCGCCGGTGCCCCCGGGGCGGCCGCCGCCTCGGCCGTGCTCGGTTACCGGCTGCTGACCGTGTGGCTGCCGCTGCTTCCGGGACTGCTGGTCCTCGCGGTGCTGGTGCGGCGCAAGGCGCTGTGAGGGACGCGGAGTTTCCGGCCCGCCCGCCGCAGGTAGGACTCGGATGTCACGTGCCGCCACACAAGGGGGAGAGCCATGCCGGGCAACGACACCGCGGGGCTGCCGAGCGAGGCGTTCTTCACGCCGGGGACGTCGTCCTTCACGGAGTTCCTGGCCGCGCACCGGCCCGGGCTGCTGCCCACCGCCCGCTCGCTGCCCGACGGCGTACGGACGCCCCCCGACCGGTTCCCGCACGGCACCACCGTGCTCGCCCTGACCTACCGCGACGGCGTGCTCATAGCCGGCGACCGCCGGGCCACCATGGGCAACCTCATCGCCCAGCGCGACCTGGAGAAGGTTCACCCCGCCGACGACCACACGGCGGTCGCCTTCGCCGGCACCGTCGGCCTCGCCGTCGACATGGTCCGGCTCTACCAGGTCGAACTCACGCACTTCGAGAAGGTCGAGGGCACCCCGATGACCCTGGCCGGCAAGGCGACGCGCCTCGCGGCCATGATCCGGCAGAACCTCGCCCAGGCCATGCAGGGCCTCGCCGTCGTCCCGCTGCTCGCCGGATACGACCTCTCGGCGCCCGGCGGCGGCCGCGGCCGCATCTTCGGCTTCGACGCGGCCGGCGGTCTCTACGAGAAGCAGGACTTCTACGCCGAGGGCTCCGGCTCCCCGTACGCCCGGGGCGCCCTGAAGAAGCTGTACCGGCCCGGTCTGACCCGCCGCGAGGCGGCCCTCGCCGCGCTCCAGGCGCTGTACGACGCGGCGGACGACGACTCGGCCACCGGCGGCCCCGACCTGAACCGCCGTATCTTCCCTGTCGTCTGTGTCATCACCGCGGACGGCTTCGAGCGGCTGCCGGAGCCGGAGACCGGGGAACTCAGCCGGGAGATGGTCGAAGCGCGCACCACCCGCCCGGACGGACCGCACGCCCTGCTCTGACCCCGCCCCGCGCTCTTGGCAGCGTCGGCACCATGACCTCAGACAGCGGTCATCCGGCGGGCAGTGTGACCACGAACCGCGCCCCGGGCCCGTGCCCGGGGTCGTGGAACACCTCGCCGCCGGCCGAGCGGGCCAGGCGGCGGGCCAGGGGAAGCCCCAGGCCGGCGCCGCCGTGCCCGTCGCCGGGATCGGCCCGTCTGCCGGGCTGGAAGAGCACCTCCGTGAAGTCCCCGGGCACCCCCGGACCGTCGTCCGTCACCTCGACCCGTACGCCGCCGTCCACCGGGCTCGCCGTGAGCGTGACCGTCGTACGGGCATAGCGCACCGCGTTGGCCAGCAGCGGGCTGACGATCCGTTCGAGCAGCGCGGGCCGCACCCCGGCCGTCAGCGCTCCGGCAGCGCCCCCGACGGTGATCCGCACCGCGTCCGGGGCGGCCACGGCCGCGGACAACCGGTGCAGCACCGCCGGCACATCGGCGGTGCCGGGTGCCGTCGGCACCCCCGCGCGGGCTTCGTCGAGCAGGGTGTCGCACACGGTGCGCATCGACTGCGCGGCCTCGGCCAGCACTTCGTGGGAGGCGCGGGTCTCGGCGGCGGAGCGCGGCCGGGAGCGCCACCAGTCCAGCTCGGCGACGATCCGGCTGAGCGGGGTGCGCAGCTCGTGCGACAGCTCGCCGGTCAGCTGCCGCTCGTGCCGCAGCACCGCCCGGATCCGGTCCAGCAGGGCGTCCAACGAGGCGCCGAGCGCGGCCAGTTCGGCAGGCCGGCCCCGGCCCGTGAACCGCTCCTCGGAGCCCACGGCACTCCACTGCGTCGCCTGCTCCGTCATCGCGCGCACCGGGCGCAGCGCCCGCCCCACCGCCAGCCGGGTCAGCGCATAGGTGCAGGCGAGCATCACCGCGTCCAGCGCGAACGAGCCCAGCAGCAGCGTCTCGGCCGAGTTCCGGTACGGCGCGAGGTCCAGGGCCGTGACCACGGTGGCCCGCGCGCCGACGCCGGGCACCGGCTCCGCGCACAGCCGTACCGTGTCGGGGCCGTGCACCACGGCACAGCCCCGCCGGCCGCGGGCGGCCAGGGCGCCGGCGGCGCGGGTGAGCGCGCCGGCCCCGGACGGAGGCTGCTCCAGCAGCCGGCCGCCCGCGTAGATCCACGCGTTGGTGTCCAGCAGCCGGTCACCGGAGGTCTCCAGCACCCGCACGCGGCCGTGCCGGGTGTCGACCGTCGTGGCGACGGCCGCGGCGCGGGTGCGCAGCTCGTCGTCCGCCTCCTGCTGGAGACGGTGGCGGACCACCGTGTTGAACACCACGGTGAGGATCACCATCAGCAGCGCGGCCGTGGTCAGCGCGACCAGGGAGAGCCGGCCGCGCAGCGTGCGGGGCGCGAGACGGGCGGTGGCACGGGCGCCGACACGGGCCAGGGACCAGGGCGTACGGGTGCCCGACGGGCCGGCACCGCGGGGCAGCGGCGGCCTTCCGCTCGCGGGCAGCGGTCGGGTGCGGGTGCGGAACGGCCGGATGCGGGCGAGCAGCGGTCGGGTGTGGCCGGTGGGGGCCGGCCGGACGCGGGAGAGCAGGGGGCGGCTGCGGTCGGTGGGGGTCATGTGAGGCGGTGGCCGATCCCGCGTGCCGTGGCGATCGTCCGTTCGCTTCCCGCGGTGCGCAGCTTGCGGCGCAGCCGGGTCAGGTACTGGTCCAGCGTGTTGTCGCTGACCTGCGCCCCCTCCGGCCAGCCCGCGCGCAGCAGATCGCGGCGCCGCACCAGCTCCCCGCCGGCCGCGGTGAGCACCGCCAGCAGCCGGAACTCCGTCGGGGTGAGGTCGAGGCGCCTGCCGTGCACGGTGGCGCTGTGCCGGACGGCGTCCAGGAGCAGTCCGCCCGCGGGGGTGGAGGCGGGCGGGGGCGCGGTCCGGCGCAGGGCGGCGCGCAGCCGCGCGGCCAGCTCGGCGAGATGGAAGGGCTTGGGCAGGTAGTCGTCGCCGCCCGCCGAGAAGCCCGACAGCCGGTCGGTGAGCCCCTGCCGTGCGGTCAGGAAGACGACCGGGGCGAGGAAGCCGTTGGCGCGCATCGCCTGGCAGACGTCGCGGCCGTCGGCGTCGGGCAGCCCGACGTCCAGCACGACGGCGGACACGTCCGGTGCCGCCAGGCGCAGGGCGGTGGCGCCGTCGCCGGCGCAGACCGTGTCGAAGTCCTCGTCGTGCAGTCCACGGCGCAGCACGTCACGCAGGGCGTGATCGTCCTCGACGATGAGGATCCTGGGGCGCATCTCTCTCCACCGGCCCGTCGGCCGTGTCGCTGGGATGGGACGTGCCCGGTTCGGGGGCACGCGGGGCGTGGGGCCCGGGCAGCCACCGGGCCGCGGCGCAGAGGAGGACCCCGAGCCAGCCGACGGCGAACAGCCAGCCGCCGACCACGTCGGTGAACCAGTGCACGCCGAGGTAGACCCGGGTCAGCCCGACACCCGCTCCCCAGCAGGCGGCCAGCGCGCACAGCACGGTCCGGCCGCGCGGGGCGCGCAGGCACAGGGCGAGGATCAGCAGGCCGGCCGTCAGGGCGCCGGTGGTGGTGTGGCCGGAGGGGAACGACCAGCCGGAGGCGTGGGTCCGCCACTCCCAGCGCGGCGGCCGGGCCCTTGCGACCAGGTCGAGCACGCCGTACCGCAGCGCCTGGCCCGCGGCGAGGCAGAGGGCGCCGAGCGCCACGGCCACCAGCCGCTGCCGCACGGTGCGTCCCGCGATCAGCCCGGCCAGGGCCACCAGGACGTACGGCACGACCCCGGTGCCCGTGGCGGTCAGTGCGCGGGCCACCGTCACCGCCACCCGCGGGCGGTGTCCCACGGACCAGGACAGCAGGGCCTGGTCGGGATAGAGCGGGCCGCCCCGATGGCTCACCACCAGCGCGGTCAGCGCCGCGAACGCCATCCAGGCGCCCAGCGCCGCCGTGCCGCCGGCGTCCGCGAGCCTGCCGGGCCTCATGCGGGTCCCGACACCAGCAGCGGACGCAGCCAGGTGCCCGACAGCCGGTCCGCGAGAGCCTTCGGCCGGCGCCGCAGGACGAGCATCGCGAGGTGACCCACCAGCCCGCCGAGCGCCGCCCCCGCGACGACGTCGTGCGGATAGTGCACCCCGACCCACACCCGGGAGGCCGCCATGGCGAGGGCGCACACCGAGGCGACCGCGCCGAGGCGCCGGGAGACGGAGAACAGGGCGACCGCGGCGGCGAAGGCGACCGCGGTGTGGTTGCTCGGGAACGACCAGTCACCCCGCGCGGGACACGCCTCCAGGGTGCGGAAGACCAGCCGGCGGCACGGCCGGTCCTCGGCAACCAGCGGCTTCACGGCGCTGTTCACCCCGAACGCGACCACCACCGCCACCGGCACGGCGAACGCCGTCAGCGCCGCGTTCGCCCCGTCCCGGCGGGCCCGCCACCAGCCCACGACCATCAGCAGCGCGAACACCGCCAGCCCGTACGCCGACCAGTCGGCTATCAGGTCGTCCAGCCAGGCGGGGGACCGGTGGGCGAGGTCCACCACGCCGGTGTAGAGCGGCCCGTCCACCGACGAGCCCGACAGGGCGTACGTCATCCGCGGGCCTCCTCCTTGGCCGCCCTGCGGGAGCGCAGTACCTCGGCGACGAGCGGGAGCAGGGACACGACGACGATCAGGGCGATCACCGGCAGCAGGTACCGGTCGACGTTCGGGATCGAGGAGCCCAGCGCGTATCCGGCGAGGGTCAGGCCGAGGCTCCAGACGAGCCCGCCCGCCACCTGCCAGAGGGTGAAGGTCCGCGCCGGGACGCCGAGGGCGCCCGCCATGGGGTTCAGCACCGTGCGCACCACCGGCACGAACCGCGCCAGCACGATCGCCTTCGCGTGGCCGTACCGCTCCAGCAGCTCCTCCGCGCGCCGCGCGCCCTCGCGCAGCTTCGCCGACCGGCTGCGGGCCAGCAGCGCGCCGCCCGCCTTGCGGCCCAGCAGGAACCCGCACTGCGAGCCGGCCAGGGCGCCGACGGCCGCCGTGACGAGCAGCGGCCCGAGCGAGAGGTGCACCGAGCGGTCGGACGCGCCCGTGCACAGCAGCCCCGCCGTGAACAGCAGGGAGTCCCCGGGCAGGAAGAACCCGATCAGCAGGCCCGTCTCCGCGAAGAGCACCACGCCGACGCCGAGCACACCGAAGGCGGCGAGCAGGGAGTGTGCGTCGAGCACGTTGACCGCGAGCTGCGACGCCAGGTGTGGGGGAGTGGCCATCGCCGTACGCCCTTTCCTTCGACTTGCTCCGACAAGATCCGACTACATATTTGTAGACGGTCTACCGACCTGTAGACGAACGGAGGGTGTCCAACGTTCCGGGACTTTGCCCGGCCATTGCCGCTTTATGACTGACCGACTACATGGCCGTAGTCATGATGGTCCGCGAAGGTAAGGCATGCCTTCACTAACCAGGGAGGGCTGCAGGGCATGTGGGACGACGCGTTTCCGAGTTTCCTGATCGGACTCAGGGAGGGACTCGAAGCCGGACTGATCGTCTCCATCCTGGTCGCCACCCTGGTGCGGGCCGGGGCGCGCTCCCGCCTGCCCCAGGTGTGGACCGGGGTGCTGGCCGCCGTCGCCGTGGCGATGAGCTTCGGCGCGGTGCTCACCTTCACCGCCGCTTCCATGCCGCAGACCGCCCAGGAGGCGTTCGGCGGCACCCTCAGCGTGATCGCCGTGGCGTTCGTCACCGCCATGGTGTTCTGGATGCGCCGCTCGGCCCGCAGCCTCTCCGGCGAGCTGAAGGAGAAGGTGACCGGCGCCCTCGCCATGGGCTCCGGAGTGCTGATCCTCACCTCGTTCCTCGCGGTCGGCCGGGAGGGCCTGGAGACGGCCCTGTTCCTGTGGACCACCGCCCAGGCGGCCGGCGAGTCGGCCGGCCCGCTCACCGGCGCCGGCATCGGCCTGGTCCTCGCGGCCGGCCTGTGCTGGGGCCTGTACCGGCGGGTCCTGAAGATCAACCTGACGCGGTTCTTCACCTACACCGGCGCCGTCCTGATCGTCATCGCCGCCGGCGTCCTCGGCTACGGCCTGCGCGACCTGCAGGAGGGCGGCGTCCTGCCCGGCCGGTCCGCCTACGCGGTGGACCTCGCCGGCAGTGTGGACGCGGGCTCCTGGTACAGCACCCTGATCCAGGGCGTCTTCAACCTCACCCCGGCCATGACCTGGCTCCAGGTGGTGGCTTACGCCGCCTACCTCGCCGTCGTGATGACCCTGTTCGTGCGCGGCGTGCGGACGAAGGCCCCGAAGCCGGCGCAGGAGCGCCCCGCGCCTGAGCCGAAGGCCGCCCGGTCCGAGCGGCGCCGCCCGGTCTGGGTGGTGCCGGCCGCCGTGGTCGCCGTACCGGCCCTGCTCGCCGGACTCGTCGTCGCCCTCTCCCGGCCCAAGCCCGCCGGCGACCAGACCGTCGCCGTCTCCGAGACCGAGTGCGGCAAGGGCTTCAGCGCGCCCAAGCCGGGCCGGCAGACCTTCCAGATGCGCAACACCGGCGGCAAGACCTCCGAGGTGTACCTCATCGACCCGTCGACCAGCGCGGTCTACGGCGAGATCGAGGGCCTGGCCCCGGGCACCACCCGCGACCTCGTCGCCACCGTCGCGGGCGGCACCTACGCCTGGCGCTGCGTCCCCACCGGCGGCAGGGCCGTCACCTCCAGGACGGTGACCGTGAGCGGCGGCGGCGCGGCCAAGCCGGTCGTCCCCGTCTCCGAGCAGGACCTCGCCGCACCGCTGAAGGCGTACAAGACGTACGTCGGGCAGGGCCTGGACACCCTCGTCACCCAGACCCGCGCCCTCGACGACGACATCGAGCACGGCCACCTGGACAAGGCCCGCACCGACTGGCTCACCGCCCACCGCACCTACGCCTCCCTCGGCGCCGCCTACGGCACCTTCGAGGACTACGACCAGAAGATCGACGGCCGCGCCGACGGACTGCCGGACGGCGAGCGGGACAAGGACTTCACCGGCTTCCTGCGGATCGAGTACGGCCTGTGGCACGGCCAGGGCGCGGACGACCTGCGGGCCCCCGCCCGGCAGCTCGCCGCCGACGCCGCCGGACTGCGCACGGCGTTCCCGGCCCAGGACTTCGACCCCGGCGACCTCCCGCTGCGCGCCCACGAGATCCTGGAGAACACCCTCCAGTTCGAGCTGACCGGCGACACCGACGAGGGCAGCGGCACGAACCTGGCCACCGCCGACGCCAACCTCGCCGGCACCCGCGAACTGCTCACCGTCCTCAAGCCGCTGCTCACCACCCGCGCACCCCGGCTGCTCCCGACGGTCGACGCCGACGTCGCCCGTGTGCAGAAGCTCCTGGACGCCGCCCACCACGGCGCCGACTGGACCCCCGTCGACAGGCTCGCCGACGCCGACAAGCAGCGCCTCGACGGCGCCACCGGCCAGCTGCTGGAAGACCTCGCCCCCGTCCCGGACCTCCTCGAGATCCGGAAGTCCGCCTGATGACCACCGCGCACCCGCACCGCCAGCACCTCGAAGGGAACCCGCCGATGCCGACCGCCGACACGCCGACCTGCCCCGCCGGCCCCGCCCGCCGCTCCTTCGTGCGGACCGCCCTGGGCGCCGGCGCCGCCGGAGCGGTCCTGGCCGGCGGCGGCTTCGCCCTCGGCGAGAGCGGCGGTACGGCCGAGGCGGGGACCACCGGTCCGGACGGCGGGGCCGCGGTCCCCTTCCACGGCGCCCACCAGGCCGGCATCATCACCCCGGCACCGGCCTCTGCGACCTTCGTCTCCCTCGACGTCATCGCCGACGACCGCAAGGGTCTGACCGACCTGCTGAGGACCATCACCGAGCGGGCCCGCTTCCTCACCTCCGGGGGCACCCCCACCGACCTCGGCGTCGGCGCGCCGCCCTCCGACAGCGGCATCCTCGGCCCCGAGGTCCCCTCCGACGGCCTCACCGTCACCGTCGGCGTCGGCGCCTCCCTCTTCGACGACCGCTACGGCCTCGCCAAGGCCCGGCCCGCCCGGCTCACCCCCATGCGGACCTTCCCCAACGACAACCTGAACGCCGCCGAGTGCCACGGCGACCTGTCCCTGCAGATCTGCGCCCAGAGTCAGGACACCGTGCTGCACGCGCTGCGCGACATCGCCCGGCACACCCGGGGTGCCCTGCAGATCAAGTGGCGCATCGACGGCTTCCAGAACGCCCCGCGCCCCGCCGGCGCCCAGCGCAACCTGCTCGGCTTCAAGGACGGCATCGCCAACCCCGACGTCACCTCCGCCCGGGAGACGGACAAGCTGATCTGGGTCGGCGCCGGCCAGGGCGAACCCGCCTGGACCGAGGGCGGCAGCTACCAGGTCATCCGGATCATCCGGATGCTGGTGGAGTTCTGGGACCGGGTCTCGCTCACCGAGCAGGAGAAGATGTTCGGCCGCCGCAAGGACACCGGCGCCCCGCTCGACGGGGCCAAGGAGACCGACATCCCCCAGTACGCCAAGGACCCGCACGGCACCGCGATCCCGCTCGACTCGCACATCCGCCTCGCCAACCCGCGCAGGGCGGAGACGGACGGCTCCCGCATCCTGCGCCGCGGCTACAACTACGACCGGGGCGTGGACAACGTCGGCAACCTCGACATGGGCCTGGTGTTCTGCTGCTACAACCAGGACGTCAAGCGCCAGTTCGAGGCGGTGCAGACCCGGCTGATCGACGAGCCCCTGGTCGACTACATCTCCCCGACGGGCGGCGGCTACTTCTTCGCCCTGCCCGGCGTCCGGGACGCGAAGGACTGGCTCGGCCGGGGCATGCTCTCCGCCTGACCGGCCGCCGCTTCCCGGGCCCTCCCGCTCCTGTGCCGGCAGGCCTTTCCCTCCCCATGGGAAAGGCCTGCCGTCGCCTTTACTGCACATGGATTGCAAGTACGGAAGGATGGCACAAGGCTGTGCTGTGCAGCCGTACCCGCACCACCGAAGGATGACCCTCCCGATGACGGCCGCCCCTGGTTCCGCTCCGTCCCTCCCCGCCCAGGCCGACGGCAAGCGCTCGGCCTGGCACCGTGTCCGGGGCTCCATGACCCGGCAGGAGTGGATCAGGGTCGGCGGGATGGCCGGCTTCGTCCTCGCCCTGCACGTCATCGGCTGGGGCACACTGGTCGGCATCATCGCGCCGCAGCACTTCAGCGTCGGAACCCAGTCCTTCGGCGTCGGCATCGGCGTGACCGCGTACACCCTCGGCATGCGGCACGCCTTCGACGCCGACCACATCGCGGCGATCGACAACACCACCCGCAAGCTGATGGGCGAGGGACAGCGGCCGCTGTCGGTCGGCTTCTGGTTCTCCCTCGGCCACTCCAGCATCGTCTTCGGCCTCGCCCTGCTGCTCTCGCTCGGCATGAAGACCCTGGCCGGACCGGTCCGCGACGACCACTCGCACCTGCACGACGTCACCGGCCTGATCGGTACGACGGTCTCCGGCACCTTCCTGTACCTCATCGCCGGCATCAACCTCGTCATCCTGGCCGGCATCTGGAAGGTCTTCCGGCAGATGCGCTCCGGTGCCTACGACGAGGCCGCCCTGGAGACGCAGCTGAACAACCGCGGCTTCATGAACCGCCTGCTCGGCCGGGTCACCGGCTCGATCAGCAGGCCCTGGCAGATGTACCCGCTCGGCCTGCTCTTCGGCCTCGGCTTCGACACCGCGACGGAGATCGCCCTGCTCGTCCTCGCCGGCTCCGGCGCCGCCTCAGGCCTGCCCTGGTACGCCATCCTGACCCTCCCGGTCCTGTTCGCCGCGGGCATGTCGCTCCTCGACACCATCGACGGCTCGTTCATGAACTTCGCCTACGAGTGGGCGTTCTCCAAGCCGGTCCGCAAGGTCTACTACAACCTCACCATCACCGGCCTGTCCGTGGCCGTCGCCCTCGTCATCGGCACGGTGGAGCTCCTCGGCCTCCTCGCCGACCGGCTGGACCTCCACGGGCCGTTCTGGGACTGGATCTCCGGCCTCGACCTCAACACCGTCGGCTTCGTCATCGTCGGCCTCTTCGTCGCCACCTGGGCGATCGCCCTGCTGGTGTGGAAGACGGGCCGCATCGAGGAGAAGTGGACGGCGGGCCTGGCCGAACAGCCCGCCGACTGATCCGAGCGCGCGCCGACGGGGTTAACCGCCCGGCTGCGGGAAACGCGAACGAGGACCGCCCGCGAGCCGCGAAGGAGGCGACCATGAGCGACCAGCAGCCCGAGCAGACCCCGATGGCGGACGACGCCTACCAGCCCACCAGGTCCAACGAGGAACAGGAGGACGCCGGTCCCCTGGACCTCCAGGACGCGGTCGACGAGCGCACCTACGACGACATCCTCGACGAGGGCTACTCCCCGCCCGAACGCCCCCTCGGCGTCACCAAGAAGGGCACCACGGCCGCCGAGCAGCGCGCGGGGGAGACCCTGGACGAACGGCTCGGCCAGGAAGTCCCGGACGCGCAGCCCACGCCCGGCGACGCGATCGGAGACCTCCCCGGCGGCGAGGGCGAGCCGCTCGACCCCGAGGCCGGCGCGTCCCGCGCGGGCCGCCTGGTCGCCCCCGACGAGGGCGCCCACCCCGCCACCGTCAAGGAGGAGATCGCCCAGGACGTGGGCGTCGACGCGGGAGCGGCGGGCGCGGAAGAGGCGGCGGTACACGTGGTCGAGGAAGACACCTGAGCTTCTCGGCCACCTCTCGGCCACCCCGACGGCGCTAGCCCAACCGGTCCACCTGGCGCAGCCGGTTCGTCGCGTCCAGCGCGGCGACCTTGTACGACTCCGCGAGTGTCGGATAGTTGAACACCGCGTCCACGAGGTAGTCCACCGTCCTCCCGCACCCCATCACCGACTGCCCGATGTGGATCAGCTCGGTCGCCCCGGAACCGAAGCAGTGCACCCCGAGCAGCCTCCGGTCCACCGGGGAGACCAGCAGCTTCAGCATGCCGTGCGAGTCCCCGATGATCTGCCCCCGGGCCAGTTCCCGGTACCGGGCCACGCCCACCTCGAACGGCACCCGGTCCTCGGTCAGCCGGTCCTCGGTCCGCCCGACGAAGCTGATCTCCGGGATCGTGTAGATGCCGATGGGCTGCAGCTGGTGCATCCGCCCGGCCGGCTCCCCGCACGCGTGGTACGCCGCCGCGCGGCCCTGCTCCATCGAGGTCGCGGCGAGCGCGGGGAAGCCGATGACGTCACCGACGGCGTAGATGTGCGGCACCTCGGTGCGGTAGTGCGCGTCCACCGTGATCCGGCCGCGCGCGTCCGCCGCCAGCCCGGCCCTGTGCAGGTCCAGTTCGTCGGTCAGGCCCTGCCTGCCCGCCGAGTACATCACCGTGTCCGCCGGGATCTTCTTGCCGCTCTCCAGCACGGTGAGCGTGCCCCGCGGATGGCGTTCGACGGCGGCGACCGTCTCGCCGAAGCGGAAGGTGACGGCCAGGTCGCGCAGGTGGTACTTGAGCGACTCCACGATCTCGACGTCGCACAGGTCCAGCATCGCGGTGCGCTTCTCCACCACGGTCACCTTGCTGCCCAGCGCGGCGAACATCGAGGCGTACTCCATGCCGATGACACCCGCACCCACGATCACCATGGACCGCGGCACCCGCTCCAGCGAGAGCACGTTGTCGGAGTCCATGATCGTCCGCCCGTCGAACTCCACGCTCTCCGGACGGGCCGGCCGGGTGCCGGTGGCGATGACGACGTGCCCGGCGCTCAGCCGCCGTTCCCGTCCGGACAGCTCGGACAGGGCGATGGTGTGCGGGTCGGTGAAGCGGGCCGTGCCGGAGTGGACGGTCACGTGGTTGCGGGCGAGCTGGCTGCGGACGACGTCCACCTCGCGGGCGACGACATGACGGGTGCGCGCGGTCAGATCGGCGACGGTGATGTCGTCCTTCAGCCGGTAGCTCTGCCCGTACAGATCGCGCTGGGTGAGACCGGTCAGATACAGCACGGCCTCGCGCAGGGTCTTGGAGGGGATGGTTCCGGTGTGCAGGGAGACCCCGCCGAGCATGTCGGGGCGGTCGACGACGGCGACCCGGCGGCCGAGCTTGGCCGCGGCGATGGCGGCCTTCTGACCGCCGGGTCCGGATCCGATGACGAGCATGTCGAAGTCGAAGTCGGGCACCCTCGGGAGTCTGACAGCCCTCCGGCCCGCTCCGGAAGGGATCGCGGGCGCCGAAACACCCCGGGCCGCCGGGGAGTTGCCGTCGCCGTCCGCTCTCCTCGCCGCGCGGTCGCGCCGGGAGGACAATGACGCCATGGGCCAGCGACCCGGCGACCTGAGCGCTCCCGCCAGGCTGGCCGGCCCCGGCGAGGGGATCGGCGCCGACGAACTCGCGCTCGCCGCCCGCAACCACGCGCTGCCCCTGGAGGCCCTGCGCCACGACATCACGCCGCCCGGACTGCACTACGTCCTCACGCACTACGACATCCCGTACGTCCCGCACGCCGGTGCCTGGCGGCTGACCGTCGACGGCCGGGTGCGCACCCCGCTCGACCTGTCCCTCGCCGACCTGCTGTCGTTCCCGCAGGTCACCACCCGCGTGACCCTGGAGTGCGCGGGCAACGGCCGGGCCCTGCTCACCCCCCGGCCGGTCAGCCAGCCCTGGCTGGTGGAGGCGGTCGGCACCGCCGACTGGACCGGCGTACCGCTCAGGCTGCTGCTCGCCGAGGCGGGCGCGGACCCGGCGGCCGCTGACGTCGTCTTCACCGGCGCCGACCACGGGGTCGAGCGCGGTGTCGAGCAGGACTACCGGCGCGCCCTGCCCCTGGCCGTGGCCGACGGCGACGATCCCGAGGTGCTGGTCGCCACCGCCATGAACGGCGCGCCGCTGCCGCCGCAGCACGGCCGGCCGCTACGGCTGATCGTGCCCGGCTGGTACGGCATGGCCCAGGTGAAGTGGCTGCGCCGCGTGACCGTCAGCGACGTACCGTTCACGGGCTTCCAGCAGTCGGTCGCCTACCGGATCCGGCGCACCGCCGACGAGCAGGGCGAGCCGGTCACGCGGATCGCGCCGCGCGCGTTGTGCGTGCCGCCCGGGTTTCCCGACTTCATGTCCCGTACGCGGGTGGTGCGGCCTGGGCACGTGCGGCTGGAGGGGCGGGCCTGGTCCGGGCAGGGACCGGTGACGGCGGTGGAGGTGAGCACGGATCGCGGCGCGAGCTGGGAGCCGGCCGTCCTCGGCCCCGTGCCGCACGGGCACCGGTGGGCTTGGCGGGCCTGGCACCACGACTGGACCGCACGGCCCGGCGAGCATGCGGTGGGTGCGCGTGCGACGGATGCCACGGGTCGTACCCAGCCCCTTGACCAGCACTGGAACCGAGGCGGGTTCGGCAACAACGCGGTGTGCTGGGTACGGGTGGTCTGCGCCGGCGAGGCCGCGTCGCCGTAGGGGCGGGTGCGTAGAGCGGGGCGCGGGCCCTGCGTGGTTCCCGCGCCCCGTCCGGACGGCTGCTCCGCCCTCGTCTGACTTGTTCCCCTGGACTCCCCGGACCGCCCTACGGCAGCAGCCTCTCGATGGCTGTCGGGCCCTCCTTCTCCATCTTGCGGCGGGCCCAGTCGAGGTTCTTCGGTGTGACGTCCCTGCCCGCCGCCATCACCAGGTCCTCCAGGGTGACGTCCCGGGAGGGAGCGGAGTGGAGCAGGGCGTCCGGGGTGCAGTGGTCGTCGGACGACCGGGATTCGTCGGGTGTGGATGTCGACATGATGCCTCCTCCTCGGTCCGGATGACCGCATCCGTGCCGGTGCCGCCGAACGGGGCACCCTCTCACCATTGCCCGCATCCGCGCACCCTGCATCTTCAGGCGCCCGGGGAGCGGGTGAGGAGCGTCTTCCCAGCCCGCCGTGAAGCACTCGCTCCTAAGCTGGAAAACATCTCGCACACTCACCGGGAGGCCGCCGATGGCCGAGACCCCGTTTTCCGAGGACGCCCGCCACAGCCCCCGCTATCTGCCGATCGCCGAGCACGGACTCATCGGCGACCTGCGCAGTGTGGCCCTGGTCGGCACGAACGGCACGATCGACTGGTACTGCTGCCCGTCCTTCGACGCCCCCAGCGTCTTCGCGGCCATCCTCGACGCCGAGCGCGGCGGCTCCTTCGAACTGGCCGCCGCCGTGCCCGCGCGCACCAAGCAGTTCTACTTCCCCGACACCAACGTCCTGATCACCCGGTTCTTCACCGAGGACGGCGTCGGAGAGGTGCAGGACTTCATGCCGGTGACCTGCGACACCGCGGACGGCACGGGCGAGGCGGGGCGGCACCGGCTGATCCGGCGGGTGGTCTGCGTCCGCGGGACCGTGCCCTTCCGGGTGCTGGTCGCCCCCCGTTTCGGCTACGGCGCCGTGCCACACACCCTGCGCACCGTCGCCGGCACCGTCGTCTTCGAGTCCGCCGAGCAGTCCCTGGCGCTCACCTCCACGGTCGTCCTGGAGTGCGACGCCCGGGACGCGCGCGCCGACTTCAAGCTCGCCGAGGGCGAGACCGCGGTGTTCGCGCTCGACCAGCTCGGCGCCGCGGTGGCCCCCCGCGGCTGCGCGCACGCCGAGGCCGAGCACGAGTTCAACGTCACGGTCGCCTACTGGCGCCACTGGCTGCACCAGTCCCGCTACCGGGGCCGCTGGCGCGAGATGGTGCACCGCTCCGCCCTCACCCTGAAGCTGCTCACCTACGCCCCCACGGGCGCGATCGTCGCGGCCCCCACCACCAGCCTGCCCGAGCAGCTGGGCGGCGAGCGCAACTGGGACTACCGGTACGTGTGGGTCCGCGACGCCGCCTTCGCCGTCTACGCGCTGCTGCGGCTCGGCTTCACCGGCGAGGCCGAGGCCTTCATGCGGTTCCTCACCACCCACATCACGCCGTGCGACGGCGACGGACGCGCCCCGCTGCAGATCATGTACGGCATCGACGGCCGCACCGAGCTGCCCGAGTTCGTGCTCCCGCACCTGGAGGGCCATCTGGGCTCCGCCCCGGTCCGGGTAGGAAACGCCGCCGCCGGGCAGCTCCAGCTCGACATCTACGGCGCCCTGATCGACTCCATCTACCTGTACGACAAGTGGGCCCAGCCGATCTCCAGCGGCCAGTGGGACGACGTGTGCCATCTCGTCGACTGGGTGTGCGCCCACTGGGACCAGCCCGACGAAGGCGTGTGGGAGACCCGCGGCGGCCGCAAGAACTTCCTGTACTCGCGGCTGATGTGCTGGGTCGCCATCGAGCGGGCCATCCGCCTCGCCAACCGGCGCGGACTGCCCGCCGAGCTGCCCCGCTGGCGGCAGGCCCGCGACACGATCTACCGGCGGATCATGGACCGCGGCTGGTCCGGGCGGCGCGGCGCCTTCGTGCAGTCGGAGGGCGGCGACGTCCTGGACGCGTCGCTGCTGATGATGCCGCTCGCCAAGTTCGTCGCCCCCACCGACCCCAAGTGGCTGTCCACCCTGGACGCCCTCACCGAGGACCTGGTCTCCGACTCCCTGGTCTACCGCTACGACCCGCAGGCCAGCCCCGACGGACTGCGCGGCGACGAGGGCACCTTCTCCATCTGCTCGTTCTGGTACGTCGAGGCACTGGTGCGGGCCGGCCGGCTCGACGAGGCCCGGCTGGCCTTCGAGAAGATGCTCACCTACGCCAACCACCTCGGCCTGTACGCGGAGGAGATCGGCCGCACCGGCGAGCAACAGGGCAACTTCCCGCAGGCGTTCACCCACCTGTCCCTGATCAGCGCCGCCTTCAACCTCGACCGCGCCCTCGGCTGACCAACGGGGTGGTGTGTGCGCAGGTCGCACGGGTACCCGGGAGTCTCCGGAAGGAGAACGACGCAGGGTCCACAGAAGGAGGAGACCCGCATGACCAGCACCAGCGAGACCGGTCACGTCACCGGTACGCGCGACAAGAACTACGACCTGATCTGGTACGTGGAGGCGTGCCTGGACAACGCCCTGCGCCTGGAGACGTACATCCAGGACGCCGAACGCGAGCACGACAACGAGCTCATCGACCTGTTCCACAAGGCTCAGGCCGACAGCCGCAAGGGCGCCGAGATGGGGAAGCAGCTGCTGCGCTCGCGGCTCAGCGCCTGACCGCACTCCTCCGCTCAGGCGAACCGGGAACCCGGAACGGGCCCGGCGGACCGCACACGTGCCCGGTCTCCGCGCTGCCAGGTGCCCCTTACGGCCCTGGCGAACGCGGTGTACTCCGCGCCGTGGTCCTCCGGGCCCTTCGCCGTCTCCCGGGTCGGCGGCCGTATCGGCCGCGGTGACTCGGCGGCGATCTCCGCCTCCGGGCGGTCGTCCGCCGTGCCGCGCCTGGCGCCGCCGTCCGCACCCTGGCGCGGCTGCTCGCCCCCGGGGCAGGCCACCACCGACTGGTGCGGCAGCCGGGGATCATCACCCGCTATGCCCGCGGCTCACGGCAGCGGCTGCTCCGCCCAGATGATCTTGCCCTGCGAGGTGTACCGGGTACCCCAGCGCTCGGCGAGCTGCGCGACCAGGAACAGGCCCCGGCCGCCCTCGTCGGTGGTCGCCGCGTACCGCAGGTGCGGCGAGGTCGTGCTGCGGTCGGAGACCTCGCAGATCAGCGTGCGGTCGCGCAGCAGCCGGACGCCGATCGGGGCGCGCCCGTAGCGGATGGCGTTGGTGACCAGCTCGCTCAGGATCAGTTCCGTCGTGAAGTCCAGCTCCGCCAGGCCCCAGTCGGCGAGCCGCCGGGTCACCTCGGACCGTACCTCGGACACCGCCGCCGGGTCGGACGGCACCTGCCACTCGGCGACCCGGTCGGCGCCCAGCACCCGGGTACGGGCCACGATCAGCGCCACGTCGTCGCTCGGCCGGGCGGGCAGCCGGCCCAGCACCGCACGGCAGGTCTCCTCCGGCGAGGCGCCCGGCGCACCGCGCAGCGCGTCGCTCAGCATGTCGAGACCCACGTCGATGTCCCGCTCGCGGTCCTCCACCAGCCCGTCGGTGTACAGCACCAGCCGGCTGCCCTCCGCCAGCTCCAGCTCCGCCGTCTCGAACGGCAGCCCGCCAAGACCCAGCGGCGGCCCCGCGGGCACCTCGGGGAACTCCACCCGGCCGTCCGGGTGCACCAGCGCGGGCGGCGGATGGCCGGCCCGGGCCACCGTGCAGCGCCGCGCGACCGGGTCGTAGACCGCGTACAGACAGGTCGCGCCGGTGATCGCCGCGGTCCCGTCCGCGGCGCTCTCGTCCTGGTCGATCCGGCCGACCAACTCGTCCAGCAGCCCGAGAAGTTCGTCCGGCGGCAGGTCCAGCGAGGAGAAGTTGTGCACCGCCGTACGCAGCCGGCCCATGGTGGCCGCCGCGTGCAGCCCGTGCCCCACCACGTCCCCCACCACCAGCGCCACCCGCGCACCGGACAGCGGCAGCACGTCGAACCAGTCGCCGCCCACCCCGGCCTGCGCCGGCAGATAGCGGTAGGCGATCTCCAGCGCGCCCTGTTCGGGCAGACTGCGCGGCAGCAGACTGCGCTGCAGGGTGACCGCCATGCTGTGCTCGCGCGTGTACCGGCGGGCGTTGTCGATGGAGACCGCCGCCCGCGCGACCAGCTCCTCGGCGAGGGCCAGCTCCTCGGCGTCGAACGGCTGCGGCTTCTCCGCACGCCAGAAGTTCGCCACGCCCAGCACCAGACTGCCCGTCCTGAGCGGCACGGTGATCAGCGAGTGGATGCCGTACGCCAGCACCTGGTCGGTGCGCTCCAGGTCCTGTGCGCGCCAGCCGGGCGCCTCCCGCAGCCGGGGCACCAGGACCGACTGCCCGGTGGTCAGGCTGCGCGCCTGCGGCGACGTGGCCACGAACCGGATCCGCTCGCCGACCGGGTACAGCGGTTCGTCCTTGCGGATGCCGGCGCAGGCGGCGCGGCGCAGCGCCGTGCCCGGCCTCGGCTCCTCGCCGTGCAGCACCGCGTCGAACAGGTCGACGGTCGCGAAGTCCGCGAACCGGGGCACCGCCAGCCCGGCCAGCTCCTCCGCGGTACGGCCGACGTCCAGACTGGTGCCGATACCCACCCCGGCGTCGTACAGCATGTTCAGCCGCTCCCGCGCCACCTCCGCGCGGCCGGACAGGGCACGCAGCTCGGTGGAGTCGCGCAGCGTGGTGACGCTGCCGGCCGGACCGCCGCGCAGGTCGGTGGGGCGCTGGTTGATCGCCAGCAGCCGGTCCTTGACCAGGTGCACCTCGTCCGTGGCGACCCGCCCCGAGGCGAGCAGCGCCGCGGTCTCGTCGTCCAGCCCCAGCTCCAGCACGCTGCGCAGCTCGGCGTCCTCCGGCAGGTCCAGCAGGCGGTGGGCCTCGTCGTTCGCGAGCAGCAGCCGGCTGTCGGCGCCGACGATCAGCACACCTTCCCGGACGGCGTGCAGCACCGCGTCGTGGTGCTCGTACATCCGCGTCATCTCGGACGGTCCGAGGCCGTGCGTCTGGCGCAGCAGCCGTCTGCTGACCAGGGCCGTGCCCCCGGTGGCCAGCGCGAGCGCCGCCGCTGCCGCCGCGATCAGCAGGGGCAGCTGCTGGGCGGCCGCCCCTCCCACGTGCGCGGTGGTGATCCCGGCCGACACCAGGCCCACCACCTTGCCGCCCGCGTCCTTCACCGGCACCACGACCTGCACCAGCGGCCCTATCGTGCCGTTGACGTGCTCGGTGACCGTCCCCCCGGCCAGCGCCGGGCCGATCGTGCCGACGAACTTCTTGCCGATACGGTCGGGTCTGGGATGCGTGTAGCGGATGCCGTCGGTGTTCATCACGACGACGAAGTCCACGCCCGTCGCCTTGCGGGTCGCCTCCGCGCTCGGCTGCAGCACGGCCGTGGGATCGGGCGAGCGCAGCGCGGCGGCCGTACCGGGCGCGTTCGCGAACGTCTGGGCGACGGCGAGCGAA
The DNA here is from genome assembly GCF_000725475.1 of Streptomyces durhamensis. Lineage (NCBI taxonomy): Bacteria > Bacillati > Actinomycetota > Actinomycetes > Kitasatosporales > Streptomycetaceae > Streptomyces > Streptomyces durhamensis. The sequence continues at coordinate 75,989 of NZ_JNXR01000019.1, read as the reverse complement.
CGGTTCTGCGCCTCCCGATCGGTGTCGTGCCGCACCTGCAGCACCTGAGCCACCACCGCCGAGACCACCAGCAGCAGCACGATCACCACCTGGAGCAGGAACACCTGCCCGGCGACGCTGCGCCCGGTCACCGCCGCCCGCAGCATCCCGGGCCGGCCGCCGTTCCCGCCCGGGCCCTGCGGCTGCCCGCCCTGTGAGGCGCGCGCGTCCCCGTCAGGACGGGGCGGCCGGGTCGCGGGCCGGCCGGGCAGTCGCACCATGTGCCCATGTCTACACTGCCCGGCCCGCTCCGGCGAGACCGTCGGCCGAGATGACGGTCGTCGATCGGCGCGGCGTGATCCGGTCACCGGTGACCCAAGGGGGGCGAACGGCGGGCGGCGAGCAGCAGCGCCACGTCGTCGGGGCGGTCGGCGGCGTGCCGCGCGGTGGCCGTGAGCCGGTCGGCGACCCCGGCCAGCGACCGTCCGCCCCGGCGTCCGGCGGCGGCCCCGGCCCTGTTCAGCGCGAGCCGCAGCGCCGTGATGCCGTCGTCGATGTCCGCGCCCGGCCGCTCCACCAGCCCGTCCGTGTACAGAGCCAGGATCGCGTCGGGCTCCAGCACCAGCTCCGTCACCGGGTACCGGGCCTGCGGGTCCACACCGAGGACGACACCGCCCGGGATGTCCAGCAGCCGGGTCGGTCCGCTCGGCGCGCGCAGCAGCGGCGGTGGATGCCCCGCCCGGGCGATCCGGGCGCGGCCGGTGGCGGGATCCAGCCGCAGATAGCAGCAACTGGCGAACTGACCGGGGTCGAGATCGATCAGCAGATGGTTGGTGCCGCTCATCACCTCGTCGGGCGGCCGGTCCCCGAGCGCGAACGCGCGTACCGCGCTGCGCAGCTGCCCCATGGTGGCCGCCGCCTGTACCCCGTGTCCCTGCACGTCACCGATCACCAGCGCGAGCCCGTCACCGGCCTCGACGACGTCGTACCAGTCGCCGCCCACGTCCATGCCCTGGGTGCCCGGCAGATACCGGCCCGCGGTCTCCACCAGCGGGTGCGCCGACAGCCGGCGGGGCAGCAGAGCCTGCTGCAGGCCGCGGGCGAGGGCCGCCTCGCTGTCGTAGCGCTGAGCCCGCTCCATGGCGTGCGCGATCAGCCCGGCGAGCGCGGTGAGCACCGTGCGCTCCTCGATGCTGAAGCTGCGGGCGCGGTCGAAACCGAGGATGCACGAGCCGACCGGCCGCCCGGAGGCGATCAGCGGCAGGAAGGCACGGGCGCCCTCGTCGGCATCCATCGGGATGCCCGGATAGGCGGTGGGCAACTGCTGCATCGACTCGAAGAACAGCGGCCGGCCCGTCGTCAGGCACTCCACGCCCGGCAGCCGCGCGTCGAGGCCCACGCCCTCGAACCGGTTGAGGAACCCCTGCGGGAAACCGCTCTCCCAGGCGAGATACAGATGCCGTTCCTGGAGCAGGTAGATGGCCAGACACCCACCGCCGAACGCCGGCAGCAGCTCCTGCACGACCACCGCCGACACCTGACGGGCGGTCACCGCGTCCGTCAGCGCGATGGCCAGGGCGATCGGCCGGTACAGCGGTGCCATCGCGTGGTCGGCGGCCGCAGCGTCCTCCGGCAGGTGCGCCTCGACGACCGGCTCGACCGGCGCGTCCATACGGCTGGCCGGGACGAGCGTGCAGGTCAGCAGGTCCTCCCCGGGATGCACCGACACGGCGAGCCAGTCGCCCGCCCCGGGCTCGGCGCGGTCGCCGGCCGGCCGGTGCACATGGAAGTGCACCGGCTCCGGGGTCAGCAGGGCGCCGCGCAGATGGTCGTCGTACGGCGGACCGGCCAGCCACGGCATCGCCTCCCACAGCGGCCGCCCGAGCAGCCACGCCCGCTCCCGGCCCGCGAGCCGGGCCGCGGCCTGGTTGACGTACACGACCAGCCCCAGCCGGTCCATGCAGAACACGCCCTGCGGCAGCAGGTCGGCCGCGGCCTCCGCGGAGGCGGCTGGACCGGGCTCGAACACCACCCCGCTGACCCGCTCCGCCCGCCCTTCCCCGGCGGCCGGCCACAGGTGCAGCAGCCGCGGTGTGCCGTCCCGCCCCCGCAGGCACAGGGGCGCGCCGAGCTGCTTCCCGGCGGCGGTGTCGCGCAGCGCGGCCAGGACCTGGTGCGCGTCGTGCGGGGCCACCGCGTCCGCGAGCGCCTCCACCGTCCCCGCGAAGTCCTCGCCGGGGCGCAGGCCGAGGAGGTCGTGCAACCGTTCGTCCGCGCGTATCTCGCAGCTCCGCGGATCCCAGTCGAACCGTGCCACGACGGCCTGCGCGGGCCGGCTCGCGGGCGGCCGTACGCACAGCGGCTCGCCGTCCCAGACGACCGCGCCGGCGTCCCCGTCGGCGAGTGCGAGCAACTCGGCGCCCAGGCCCTCGGCCAGTCGGGCGAGCAGTTCACCGTCCAGCAGCTCGTCCACCGTGTCCGCGACCGCCGGGCGCAGTACGGTGAGCACACCGAGCGGCTCGCTCCCGCCCGGCACCGGTACGTGCACCGAACCGAACGGGAAGGGCAGCCCAGCGGCGAACTGCGGGTACCGGCGCACTGTCTCGGTGGCGTTCGGCAGCACCACCTGTATGCCCAGGCGATAGGCGTCGGCGACGGGGAAGGGGCGGCCGACGTGCAGCCGCCACCAGGGCCGGAACAGCGGACCGGGCAGCCCCGCGAGCACCGCGAGACGCAGCAGGCCGGGAGTGCCGGAGCGCAGATACACACCCGCCACCCGGCCGCCGGCCGCGCCGAGCGCGCCGGTCGAGGCCTCGGCCAGCAGCGAGGCCAGCCGGGCCCGCGTGCGGACCACCTGCTCGCCATCGCTCCCAGCCATCGCCCCTGCCTCGTCCCGTGCCTCTTCGGGTGGATGACACAGCAAGAATGCGCCTGGAGGCCGGTGCGACGCACGTGGGAGGGGGCAACGAGTTGGGCGGGCCCGGGGGAGAGGGGCGCGGAGACGGGTGGGGGGAGCCGGGTGGGAGGTGCGGGGTCGGAGGGGGCAGGTGCAGTCGCCCGGACCGTACCGTCACCCGGGCGCCTCACACCGGTGCCCCGTCCAGGTGGCGGGTCCACCGGGCCGCTCCTAGTAATGGACTGCGTAATGCCGTGGCCGTGTGTTGGGGGCGCAGCCGCGGCCGCACCCTGCGACTGGAGCCGAGATGACGACACGCTCTCCCTCCCCCTGTCCCGACGACGCCCTCATATCCTCCGTGGCGGGCCCCGCGCACCTGTCCTCCGCGCCGGCCCCCACGCACCCCCGGCTCCTCACCTGGCCGGCGGTGTCCCCGAACCCGGTCCTGGAGGTCCCCGACGAGGGTTCTCCCGCGGGGCCTTGCGAACCGTCCGGCGGCACCCCTCAGGAGGACGCCGCGGGCCACGGCGATGTTCCGCACGGCGACCCGTTGCACGGCCTGGTCCGCGCGGCCGTCGCCGACCGCCCGCTGGAGGACGTCGTCCGGCTCATCACGCTGCTGGAGAACTCGCCCGAGTACTCCCGGGCCACGGCCGACGCGCTGCGCGCGGTCGGAGCCGACCGCTCCGTGGAGGACCTCGCCCGCCTGGTGGCCCTCCTGACCGAGCCGCCGCGGGACTCCGGCAGCGCCGACGAGGTGGTCCGCGCCGCGGCCGCGGGCCGGTCCCTGGACGACGTCGCCCGGCTCGTGCAGCTGCTGTACAGCACCTCCGGTGAACCTCACTGCGGGCGGGCCGCGGTGCAGGCGGCGGCCAACCGGCCCATCGAGGAACTCGCCGAGCTGATCGGCCGGCTCTCCGCGGACCGCCCCGACCCCGAGACGCTCCTGCTGGAGACCTCGCCGCAGGAGTCCGTGTCGTACGAGCCCGCACTGCCCGAGCCCGCGTCGCCCGAGCCCTCGACGCCCGGGGCCCCGCCGCCCGAGCCGTCGCACTCCGGTCCCGCCGCCGACGCCCCGGCAGAACCCCCCTCCGCGTCCGCCGAACCCGTCTGCGTGCCCCAGCCCGCCCCACCCGTTTCCGCGCCCGCCGAACCCGTTTCCGTGTCCGGGTCCGCCGAATCCGTGTCCACGCCCGACGACACGACCCGGGTGCGCACCGGCCGGCGGGGCAGGCCGGGGACGGACCGGCCGGCGAAGGGCAGACCCGCCGACGGCCGGCCGGTGAAGCCCGGCTCGGCGCAGGGCGGCGACCGGCCCGGCTGGAGGTCCACGGCTCCCGCCTGGGGCCTCCGCGGCGCCGCCGTGCTGGTCTTCCTGTGCGGGGTGGCCCACGCCCCGCGCTCCTGGACCGGGCCGGCCCACGGTGCCCTCACGGCCACCGTCCTCGCCTCGGCCCTGTGCGTCCTGCTGGCCGTCGTGCTGCCCGGCCGGTCGGTGCAGGCCCGGCTCGTCACCGGGACCGTCGCGCTCGGTGTCACGGCGGCGCTCACCGCACAACGGCAGCTCGGCCGGTGGTTCGGCCTGCCCGACCCGATCCGGCCCTGGCACACGACCCTGGCCCCGCCGTGGCTCGCCGCCACCGCGGCGGCGGTGGCCGCGATCGCGGTCCTCGCGGTGCTGCTGGGAACCCTGGTGGCGGGCACCGTCCGCGGTGGGCGTGCGGGCTGACTCACACCGCCGGGCGTGCCGGTCCCGTACGGACCGGCTCCCCGCTCAGGGCGTCCACCGGACGCAGCACCAGGTGACCGTCCACCCGGGCGGCCGCCATGGCGAACGGGAAGGTGTCCGCCTCCAGGCACATCGCCACGTCCTCGGGGTGGACACCGGCCCAGCCGCGCCGTACGCCGTCCGCGAGCCGTGCCGCGGCGTCGGAGCGCCCGGCCCGCTCCAGGTAGGGGGCCGGGTCGGCGCCGGCCGCGCGGACGCGGTCCGCGATGTACTCGGCACAGGCACGGTCCTCCTCGGCCCGGCCGCCGTCGCCGGTGACGACGAAGGTCACCGTCTCCGGCCGGGCCCGCCGCAGCACCTCGGCGGTCGCGCCGGCCACCACGAAACTCGCGCACAGCAGCAGTCCGGCGTCCGCCACGGCCAGTGCCCCCGCCGTCCCGGCGGTGGTCTTCTGCACGACCGTACGGCCCCGTACGTCCAGCGAACGCAGCCGGGCCGGGGAGTTGGCCAGGTCGAAGCCCGGCACCGGCGCGCCGTCCTGGAAGGCGAGCCAGCCCGGGTGACGGGCCTTCAGATCCAGGGCCTCTTCCTGTGTACCGGCGAAGACGATCCGCTCGGCCCCGCGCTGGAACGCCCAGGCGGCCACGGTGAACGCGCGCATGACATCGACGACCACGGCCACGTCCGGGGCCTTCGGTGTCCCGGGTATACCGGTGAACTCGGTCCGCATCGCTCCATGGTGGGGCCTGCGGCGGCGGTTCAGGGCTCGGTCGGACCAGGCGGCAGCGGCCGGGCGGCGCGCAGACTGCGCAGCGCCAGCAGCAGGACGGCGATGTCGTCCAGGTAGACGGGGTCCGGCAGCAGGTCGGTGGGGAGCAGCAGATAGGCGATGGCGCCCCAGAACACCCAGCGCGGCCCCGTCGGCAGCCCGGCCCGCCGCAGCGTGCGCCGGGCGCGCACCAGCCGTACCAGCAGCGCGAGGGCGACGACGAGCAGCACCCCGGCGACGACGGCGCCGATCACCAACAGGGTGGTGGAATCCATCGGACCTCCTTGCGGCCCCTCGCGGCCTCCTTCCGGCCTCCGACGAGACGGCCGAGCCGGCTCTCCGCTCCTGTGGGAAGGGGCTCCTACGGGAAGGGTTGCGCCGACCGGCGGGCTCAAACCAGGCGGTTACGCCGACCGGCGGTCCGACGGGGACGGCGACGCCGGCTCATGGGCTCGACGGTGACGGCTGCGCCGGCCTCCCGGCTTCACCGCGGCCGCGACGGCGCGACAGCTGGGCAGGCACGACGGCTGGGCAGGCGCGCGGGCTACGACGGCCGGTCCGTGCCGTCGGCGGTCCCCTTGCCGCCGCTCTCCGCCGCGGTTGCGGCCGACGCCGGCGTGTCCGGAGCCGGCGGCAGCATGTCCGGTGCCGAAGTCAGCGTGTCCGGTGCGCCGTTCGCCGGGTCCTCGGCCGCGCTCTGCGGGGCGGGCCCGGACGGGCGCCGTACCTTGGCCGCCAACCTGAGCCGCTCGAACGTCCGGGTCAGCGGTTGCAGCGCACCCGGCGTCCGGGACTCGGGCCGCTGCTGCGGGGGTGCGGGCGCCGGCACGTCGCGGTAGGCGGCGAGGGCCTCCAGGGCCTGCTCGGCGGCCTCCTTGTACAGGTCCCGGGACTTCGTCATCGCCTCCAGCGCCTCGGCGTACACGGTGACCAGCCGCCGTTCCCGCTCCAGCTCCTCCTGGAGGGTCAGCAGGGTCCAGTTCTCCCGCAGGTCGGTGAGGGACTCCTCGACCTCGCGCGGCAGCGGCCGGGGCAGGGCGGCGAAGTGCCGCAGGGCCGCGACGAGTTCGGCCGGCTCGGAGCCGTCCAGGAAGACGCTGCGCACACGGTGCTCGTGGCCGTCGTAACCCTCCGGAGCGGGATCCGGGGGCAGCAGTACGGCGCCGCCGCGCGGCACTTCGACGCCGAGGTCCTTCAGCGCCCAGTTGACGGCCCGGAACTGGTGCGGCGCGGCCCGGTGTTCCACCACGCGGTGCCTGAGCCCCGGCGGCAGCAGCCGGGCCAGCGGCAGCCGGCCCTGCTCGTCGGGGGTCATCGCCTCGTGGACGACGACATTGACGCACCACGCCTCGCGCGCGGCGTCCCGCAGCCTGCGCCGCATCTCCTTGTCGTCCGCGGGCAGAGCGTTGACCTGCCGGAAGCGCAGCCCTGAGACCGCGGCGTGGTGGTCCCAGGAGCCGTCCTCGCCGGCACCGTCCGCGGGCCAGAACAGCGTCGCCGGTGAGGGCCACGCCTCGTCCCACGGGCGCTCGGCCTCCGCGACGAGCCGCCACTCGTGGCCCTGCGGACGGCCCTCGCGCGCCACGAGGGTGAGCCGGGCCCGCACGGTGACCGTGCCGCCGGCCCGCCAGCGTGCCTCGAAGACCCGCCGGTCCGAGTCCTCGGGCACCGGGGGTTCGGCGAAGTCGTCGATGTCCCCGCTCCTTCTGTGCCGGTCCAGGGTGCGGCGGACGACCTCCTCGGGGGCGGGACCGGTGTGACGGCCGCGGGCCGCCCAGAGGGTCTGCGGGATGGTGGCGCGGTCGGTGGCGGAGTTCGACATGAGCCAATCTGCTGATGGGGGCGGGTGCGCCTCCCAGTATCACCGCTCGGCCCGGCGTTCCGTCGTCCGGGGGGGCAGGAGGTCGGCGTGTGGCGGCGACTGAGCGCCCCCGCGCACAGGACGCGCGCCTTTCACCCGGGGCGCGCGGGGCATGCGTCGGGAGGCCGTCCTTCACACGTGGTCGTGCCCTCGTACGCCGCCCACAATGGTCCGGCGAGCGGGGTCCGCCCGTCCATCCGCTCAGGGGCGGACCCCGTTCATCCGCTCAGGGGCGCACCCCCCCCGTTCATCCCCGGAACACGTCACCGAAGGTGCCGCCGCCCCGGCATCCTGCACTCGATATATATCGGCAGGCGATATATCCTGGCTCCATGACAGCGAAGAGCATGACCCGGGCGGCGTTCTTCGTCCTCACGGCGCTCGCCGACCAGCCCCGGCACGGCTACGGCATCCTGCGCGAGACGGAGGAACTGTCCGGCGGAGAGGTGCAGTTGCGGGTCGGCACGCTGTACGGGGTGCTGGACCGGCTCACCGCGGACGGCCTGATCGTGCTGGACCGGGAAGAGGTCCAGCAGGGCCGGCTGCGGCGCTACTACCGGCTCACCGACGACGGAGTCGCGGCCCTGGACGCGGAGGCCGAGCGGATGGCCGCCGGTGCCGGGGCGGCCAAGCGGCGCATCGCTGAGGGCCGCCGGGTCCGCCCCGCCGCCGAGGGCCCCGCCGGGCTCGAACCCCCCACCACACCCGGACTCGCGGGAGGTTACGCATGACCACGCTGCTGGAGACCCGCTACCGCGCGGTCCTGCGCCTGCTCCCCGCCTACTACCGGCGCGAACGGGAGGAGGAGATGGTCGAGACGTACGTGGGCGACCTCGACCGCGACACGCAGGACCAGAGCCGGCCGACGCTCGGCGAGGTGGCGAGCATCGCCGCCCTGGCGGTGCGCAGCCGCCTCGGCGCGGCCGGGGCACCCCGTCCCTACGTCCTGCTCGGATCGGGCGCCCGGCTCTTCGCACTGGCCGCCGTCCTGCTCCTGGCGGCCTCCGCCGTCGTCGAGCCGATCCTGCAGCTGACCTGGTCACTGACCCGGGGAGGTGCGCAACGCCGGCTGTTCCTCTCGGAGTTCACCGGCCACGGCCCCCTCGCGGACACGGGCGCCGTCGCCCAGTGGATCCTGCCGCTGGGCTGGACGGCCGCCTACTTCGGCCTGCTGTACGGCCGTCGCCGCCTCGCCCGGACCGGCGTCCTGGTGGCGGCGCTGCCCACCCTGTGGCCGCTGGTGTCCTCGCTGACCGGCGCGACGACCATCGTGGAGCCGGCGTTCGTCGTGACGCTGGCGCTGCTCGCGTGGCTCCCGGCCCTGGTGCTGTGCGCCGCCCATCACCGCGACGCGCCTGCGGCCCGGCTGCCGGCGGGGACCCCCGGTGTGGTCTTCATGGCGGCGTGCGTGGTCACCGGCGCGTCCCTGGTGCTGCTGCCCGCCGCCGCCGACCTGGTGTGGGGTCCCGCCAACTGTTTCGTCGTCGGTTCCCTGGGCTGGCTGCTGTGGAACGCCCGCCGCGGGGAGCCGGCCGCGCCCGGAGGCGCACTCGCCCTCGCCGTGCTCGGCCTGCTCCTGCTGGCCGTGCGCGTCGCCGCCGTCTACCCCTGGCTCGGGCTGCCGGAGGCGGCCGGGTACCTCGGCGGCGATCTCACCCAGGCGGCCGGGCTCGCCCTGCTGATCGTGGTCCTGGCGGTGGCCGGGCGCCGCGAGCTCGCGGCCCGCTGAGCCGGCTCCCCGCCGGACACGCAGGCGTCCGGGCCGAGTTGTCCACAGGCCCGGACGGAGTGTCGGACCCGGGCCGAACGGGGTGAGGGGCCGGCGCGCCGGCGCCGGCCCCTCACCATCCCCGCGGAATCCGGGGCCTACGCCCCGCTCTCCCGCAGCATGTCCTCACGCTCGACGATCTTCACGCGTTCGCGGCCCTGCGGCTCGCCCAGGGCCCGCTCGGCGGCGTCCAGCTTGTACCAGCCCTCCCAGCTGGTGAAGCGGACCTCGCGCTCGGCGAGGAAGGCGTCCACGGCCTCCGGTTCGGGCGAGGCGGGCGTCTGCAGCCGGCCGTTCGCGTAGTCGTCCAGCAGGTTCGCGACGGTCTCGTTGGCGTCACCCTTGGTGTGGCCGATCAGGCCGACGGGGCCGCGCCGGATCCACCCGGTGACGTAGGCGGACTGGAGCGGGGTGCCGCCCTCCTCGATGACCCGGCCGCCCTCGTCCGGGATGGTGCCCGAGTCGATGTCCCAGGGCAGCTTGGGCAGCTTCTCGGAGAGGTAGCCGACCGCGCGGTAGACCGCCGTGACGTCCCAGTCCTTGAACTCGCCGGTGCCCTTGACGTTGCCGGTGCCGTCCAGCGCGGTGCGCTCGGTGCGCAGGCCGACGACCTCGCCGTCCTCGCCGAGGATCTCCGTCGGGGACTCGAAGAAGTGCAGGAACAGCTTGTGCGGCCGGTCGCCCACGTCGCGGATCGCCCAGTTCTCCAGCGTCTTGGCGACCATGTCGGCCTGCTTGTTGCCGCGCCGGGTCTCGATCGAGCCCTCGTCGTAGTCGATGTCCTCGGGGTCGACGATGACCTCGATGTTCGGCGAGTGGTCCAGCTCGCGCAGCTCCATCGGGCTGAACTTCGCCTGGGCGGGGCCGCGGCGGCCGAAGACGTGGATCTCCAGGGCCTTGTTGGCCTTCAGACCCTCGTAGACGTTCGGCGGGATCTCGGTCGGCAGCAGCTCGTCGGCCGTCTTGGCGAGGATGCGGGCCACGTCGAGGGCGACGTTGCCGACACCTAGGACGGCGACCTTCTCGGCCTCCAGCGGCCAGGTGCGCGGGACGTCCGGGTGGCCGTCGTACCAGGAGACGAAGTCCGCCGCGCCGTAGGAGCCGGCCAGGTCGATGCCGGGTATGGACAGCTCGCGGTCGGCCATCGCGCCGGTGGAGAAGATCACCGCGTCGTAGAAGGCGCGCAGGTCGTCCAGGCTGATGTCGGACGGGTAGTCGACGTTGCCGAACAGCCGGATCTGCGGCTTGTCGAGCACCTGGTGCAGGGCGGTGATGATGCCCTTGATGCGCGGGTGGTCGGGCGCGACGCCGTACCGGATCAGGCCGAACGGGGCGGGCATCCGCTCGAAGAGGTCGATGGACACACCGGGGCCGGCGGCCACCTCGGACTTGAGCAGGGCGTCGGCGGCGTAGATCCCGGCGGGGCCGGCTCCGACGATGGCTACCCGCAGGGGGCGCGGCATGATCAGGTTCCCTTCGAGCGTGAATGGGCGACTCGATCGGGAAGCCTAAACTAAGGCACACCTAAGTAGGTACGCGGGTCCGGTCTATGACCTCATAAGGGGATCTTATGAGGTCTCCAGCGGCTTCTTATGGGGGTGGTGACGCGCCGACGCCCGGGGCCGGTCAGGCGGGCCGCACGATCCGGTGGATCGCCGACTCCCCGGCGCCGTAGACCGACTCCTCGCGTATCGACGATCCCGGGCCCGGGGCGTGCACCATCATGCCGCCGCCCACGTGCAGGCCCACGTGCCGGTCGTCGTCGAAGAACAGGACCAGATCACCCGGCTCGATCCCGGCGAGGGTGACCGGGGCGCCGGCGAGCGCCTGCTCGTGCGCGGACCGGGGCAGCGTGACCCCGGCGGCCCTCCAGGCGGCCTGGGTGAGACTGGAGCAGTCGTAGGAGTCCGGCCCCGTCGCACCCCACACACACGGCTTCCCGATCTGCGCCCGGGCGAACGCGATGGCCTTGGCGGCCCGCGTGGTCTGCGGCGACTCGGCAAGAGGTGCCAGGGAACCGGTGTCGGTCACGGAGGCCACGGTGGGGGAGGACCACGGGTCCCCGGCCGGTATCGCGGTCGCCGTCATGTCGGGTGACGCCCACGGCGCCTGCTGCCACTGGCCCGTTCCGGGGTCCGGGGGGAGCTGCGCGAGGGGTGGCGGTGGTGCGGCCATGACGGGCCCCTGCGGCACGGAGGCGGCCGGGGCGGCCGCGACGGGCCCGGCCGCCATGGGGGCTGGTGGCGTGGGCGAAACGTAGGCGGGCGGCTGGGTCGCGAGAAGGGGCGTGGACGGTGCGGCCGTCATCGGCGTGAGCGGTGCCGTTTCGACGGGAGCGGCCGGTGCGGGAGTGAGGGGCGCGGGAGGCGCGGCCGAGGGGGCAGCCGGCGGCGCGGGGGCGATGGCCGCGGGCGGCAGGGCCGTGGCGGGAACGGCCGCGGCGGAGACCAGTTGGGCGGCGTACCGGGAGATCACATCACTCGCGGCGGCGAGTTTGCGCTGGTTGTCGGCCTTGGACGCGGCGAGGGACGGGCGGCCCGACGTGCGCGGGCCGGGGAGCGCTCCCGGTTCCAGGGCCGGGGTGCCCCAGGGCGCGGACGGCCCGGCCGTCGGGAGGACGGCCGTCTCGACGGGTCCCGGGCCGGCCGGTTCCGCCGGAAGCCCGGGGCCGGGAAGTCCCGGAGCCGCTCGCGGTGCTTCGAGGCCGGCCGGTACGCCCACCAGGGCCGAGGGGCCCGGCAGTGCCGGTTCCGCCGCGCTCCCGCCGAGCGCACCCGCTCCGGCCGTGTCGGCCGGCTCGGGCGCCCGGCCCGCGAGTTCAGGGCGACGAGGACCGGGCAGCGCCGCGCGGGCGCTCTCGCGTGCGGCCAGGGCCAGTTGCTCCGGGTCCGGTGCCGGGCCGGCCGTCAGCTCGGCCACCGCGCGGCCGGCGGCCCGCTCCAGCGCCTCGGGGCGCCGGGCCGACAGGCCCGTTCCCGGCCCGTCCGGTGTGCCGCCCGCGAGTCCGCCTTCCCGCCACTCCCGGGAGCGTCCGGGTGCCGCCGGGCGGTCGGGCAGCCGGTCGGCGGGCAGTACGGCCGGGACGGTCGGACCGAGTTTGGCCCGCGCCCCCTCGAACCACGGCCGGGCGACCTCGTCGAGAGCGGGGTCCGGCCGCCGGCCGGGCCGCTTGGCCAGCGGAACGCCCCGCGAGCGCGTCACCGCCGCCATGGCCCGGGTCGCGTTGTAGTTCCCGGTCGCGTTCTCGGCCTGGTCGTAGAGGGCGTTGACCCGCTGTCGGACCTCGTCCCGCTGCGGACCCTCGTCGCGGCTCTCCGGCGCCATGGAAGACAGGCTCCTTCCTTGCCCCGCAGGGCAGTTGGGCCGACTCGTCCGGCTCGGTCGAGCGCCGGGCGGCCTCGCGTCAACCTAACCAACATGTGTACCTCGTGTGAAGGTTGAGGCGTGGAATGTCCGATACGTATTTGTGATGTTCGCGGTGACGTTCGAAGGGGAAAGGGGCGGACTCGCGTTTTCCTGTGAGGTTCCGGTGAATTCGCGAGAGCGTTGAACACATCGCCGCCGTCCTCCGTATGGGGCCGGGGAGCTCCATGCCCGACCGTCGCACACATCACACAGGGGACGACCTTGGCACGCAACAACCGCAGACGCCCGACCGGCGTACGACGCGCGACCTTCGCAGCGGTCGCCCTGATGCTCGGCGGGGGCGGCCTCGTCGCGGCGAACGTCTACGCCTCGGCGACCGAGAGCTGGGGCGGCGGGTCCGGCGCGAACGGGACCGGCCACGTCCTGTCCACGGGCATGGCGACGATCGACTGCCCCGACGTCGGCAGCCGGCTCACCGCCGTACCGGACGCCGCCCGGTCCGACGTGGACCGCGAACTCGCCCTGCTGGACCGTCAGACGGCGGCGGCGTACCGGCAGCTGCAGCAGTCGGGTCAGGCCACGGGTCAGGCCTCCGGCTCCGTCGACGCCACGATCATGAACCCTCTGAAGGAGCAGCGGGCCGCGGCGATCGGGCGGATCGCCGACGCCGTCGACCGGGTGGGGGAGCGTCCGCAGGGTCTGGACGACCTGGCCGCCTGCACCCTGCGCCCCGGCGACGGCGCGGGTGCCGGTGCTCAGGCCACCGCCGCCCCGACCGGCGGTGCCCAGCAGACCGGCGCCGGCCAGGGCGGCAACGGGCCGGTCGTCTCCGACTACGCGGACATCACCTCCGTACAGCCCGGCCTGCCGGCACCGGCCCAGCAGGCCGACGCCTCCCGCGGCACGTTCAGCTCCTCCTGCGGGGTCAACGCGAACGGCCTGTTCAACTCCGACAACGTGATCGTCGCGCCCGGCGTCTCCAACGGCGCCCACCACTTCCACGACTACGTCGGCAACCAGGGCAACAACGCCTTCGCGAGCGACGACGACCTCGCCCGGGCCGGGACGAGCTGCGCCGACCAGGGCGACAGGTCCACCTACTACTGGCCGGTGCTGCGCCTGCAGAACGGCACGCAGGAACGGGACGCCGGGTCCCCGGGCGGCGGCACGGAGGGCAACGCGGGTCAGATCGTCACGCCCAAGCAGGTGACGCTGACGTTCGTGGGCAACCCGCGCGACAAGGTCACCGCCATGCCGCGGTTCCTGCGCATCATCACCGGCGACGCCAAGGCCTTCGTCAACGGGCCCGGCAACGCCAACGCGTCCTGGAGCTGCACCGGTTACGAGGACCGGCAGCTGAAGGACAAGTATCCGCTGTGCCCGCCGGGCAGCGACGTGGTGCGCAGCTTCCGGTTCCAGAGCTGCTGGGACGGCCGCAACATCGACAGCGCCAACCACCGTACCCATGTGGCCTTCACCGCCCCCGACGGCTCCTGTCCGGCCGGCTTCCGCGCCATTCCGCAGCTCGTGCAGCGCATCGTCTACGACGTCAAGGCGCCGAGTCTCCAGGACGGCGGCCGTACGGTTCCGCTCTTCGCGGTCGACTCCTTCCCCGAGCAGCTGCACAAGCCCGTCACCGACCACGGCGACTTCATCAACGTCTTCGACGAGGACCTGATGCGCGAGATGGTCGACTGCATCAACTCCGGCCGCACCTGCGGCGCCGGCGGTGACGGCTCCGGTACGACCCCGGCGCCCACGGCGAGTTCCGGCACCGGCACGACGACCGCCCCGGGCGGCGGTACGACGCAGCAGCCCGGCGGCACGGCGACCTCCGCGCCGGCACCCACGGCGTCCGGGCCCACGGAGTCCGGGCCCACCGAGATTCCGAGGACCGACGCGACGATCACTCCGCACCACACCACCCGCCAGGATCAGCCCACCCGGCACGACCAGCCCACCCCGCAGGACCACCCCACCCGGCAGGGCCGGCCCGCTGAGCAGCACAAGCCCACGGACCAGGGCTCGCCCGCCCGGCAGGACCGGTCCACCAGCCCGGCACCGTCCACCCGGCACCACGGCACCGGCAAGCAGAGCGGCTCGACCGGACCGGCCCCGTCCGCGCCCGTCCAGTCCCCGCCCGCCCCGTCCGCGCCCGTCCAGTCCCAGCCCGTCCCGTCCGCACCCGCACAGGCCACCGCCGCCGGACATGTCCCGCCGGCGACCGCGCAGCCCGAACCGCAGGGCGGGCAGGGCGCACTCGCTCAGACCGGGGCGCATCTGTGGCCCGCGGCCCTCGGCGTCCTGCTCGCCCTGTCGGGTCTGATCATGCTGCTCCGGGCCAGGCGTCTGCGGTACTGACCGCCGCCCGCGCCGGCCGAAGGGTGTGCGGCGGCCCACTCCACGCAGTGGGCCGCCGCACACCGTGCACGGAGCAGCCCCCACGGCCGTGGGCCGAGCGCTGCCCGGCGGCCGCGCTCAGCCCACCTTGAGCGTCTGCTTCGCCAGTTCGTACGCCGGCCGCATGGCGTCGTGCTCCTCGCTGTCCATGCCGCCCAGGTGCAGCACGACCGGGCCGTCGGGTGTGCTGACCGCGAGGGCGGTCTCCTTCTTGGTCTCCTCCAGGAGCTTGCTGGTGTAGAGGTACTCCACCTCCACGCCGCGCAGTCCGCCGCCCGTCCGGACGGAGCGGTACCTCTCCTTGCTGACGTTGTCCTCCGCGGCGACGAACCGGCGCAGCACAGCGCCCGCGTCGGCGTCCTCCGGCTTGCCGGTCCACACCCGCAGGAACCCGATGTGGCCCGCCGGCTTCGCGTCGATCTCACAGGCCGTGGTGACCGGCCCCTGGCGCAGGAACGCGTCGGCGAACGCCCCGCTCAGGCCGCCGTCGGAGCCCTTCGAGGCCTTCGACAGCTCCTTCTCGGCGTCGACCGCCTCGGCCTTCCAGCCCTTGGCGATGTCGAAACGGACGGGCAGCTCGCAGCGGGAACCGGCCGCGCCGATCGAACCCCCGCTCGCCGTCGCCGTCCCCCCGGCCCCTTCGCCGCCGGCGCTCGCCGAGGCGCCGGAAGCGCTCCTCGCGTCACCGTCCGCCGGCTTCGCGCATCCTCCCAGCACCGCCGCCAGCGCCACCGCCAGGACCAGTCTGCCCCGCACGGACCCCACCCCGACCTGCACTTCCCTCTCCCCTCCTGTTCAGGAGGCGCCACTGTAGCCGAGGGCACCGACAGGGCCGCGCGCACCGGCGCGCGCCGCCCGGACCGGGTCAGCCGGTGACGAGTGCCCTGCAGTAGACCGTGGAGCTGTGCCGGACGCTCATGCCCAGGCGCTGGTAGAGCGGGAGCGCGCCGGCACCGGAATGCGTCCACAGGGTGCAGCCCGGTCTGCCCCGGCGGTGGAAGGTGCGGAACGCCTCCCACAGCAGCGTGCGGGCGATGCCCCGGCCGCGGTGGTCGCGCCGTACCGCGACCCGCTCGACGTATCCCTCGTCGTGGCCCGGCACGTCCAGGGACAGCACCGCCCCGACCATCTGGCCGTCGGCGAGGGCCACCGGTGAGGCCGCCGGCAGGAACGTGGCCCGTTCGACGGTGTGCCGGGCCCACTCCGCGTAGCTCTTCCGCCGCGGCTGCCACTCGTCGAACGCGTCCTCGGTGAGCTGGTAGGCGGCCGGTTCGTCGCCGGGCCGGAACGGCCGTACGGTGATGCCCGCCGGCGGGCCGGGCACCGCCGGTTCCCGCGGCAGCGCGATCTCCAGCAGCCATTCGGTGACCAGCCGGGAGTACCCGCCGGCCCGCAGCAGCGCGGTCGCGGCGCCGTCGCTGTCGGAGACCGTCTGCGCGAGCCGGTCGCCGCCCAGCTCCCGGGCCCGGGTCTCGGCCCAGGCGAGCAGCCCGCTGCCGAGGCCCCGCCCCTGGTGCGCGGGGTGCACATGGACCCTGGCCCGATGCCCCCTGACCCAGCCGTACCCGGCCGGCCCGCCCGCGCGGTCGCACACGAGCAGGGTGTCCTCCCGCGGACGCAGACCGGGCAGTGTCAGTTCGGCGCTGATCCGGTCGGCACCGGTCAGGGCGCGGCCCTCCAGCGCCCGCTCGCACGCGACGACCAGCCCGTGGACCGCGGCCGCGTCGGCCGTCGTCACCGGCCGGCACCGGTAGCCGGCCGGCAGCCACCGCGGTCGAAGGCCGGACCCGAGTGCACCCGTGCCGGTCACGGCAGTCCCTCCCGTCCATCCCGTGCACAGGCTCTACCCCGCCGTGCCCGCTGCCACGCCCGCCGTTTGCGGGGCGCCGCGGGCGCACGGCAGGGTGCGGGTGTGCCTACCTTGCTGATCGTCCATCACACCCCGTCACCCAACTGCCAGGCGCTGTTCGAGGCCGTCGTCTCCGGCGCCACGACACCGGAGATCGAGGGCGTCCGCGTGATCCGGCGGGCGGCCCTGTCCGCGACCGCCGCCGACGTCCTCGAAGCCGACGGCTATCTGCTCGGCACACCGGCGAACCTCGGCTACATGTCCGGTGCGCTGAAGCACTTCTTCGACCAGATCTACTACCCCTGCCTCGACGAGACCCGGGGCCGTCCCTTCGGCTACTACGTCCACGGCGGCAACGACGTCACCGGCGCCGTCCGCGCCATCGAGGCCGTCACCACCGGCCTCGGCTGGCGCCGCGCGGCCGACGCGGTGACCGTCACCGGCGAGCCGGGCAAGGCCGGGACCCAGGCGTGCTGGGAGCTGGGGGCCACGGTCGCGGCGGGGCTGATGCCCGGCACGTGAGGGACGGACCGGGCCGCCCGGGCCAGGGCTCCCCTGCGGCCACCGGAGTGACCGTCGCACCGTCACGCCCGGTGATGCGCGCGGGCCGGGGCCCGACGGCACCACCGGCGACCGAGGGCCCGCACACCGGTGGTGAGCGCCCGTCAGCACCAGCCCGGGAGCGACGGCGATGCCCGGGCGCACCGGCCGCCTGGACGGATGAAGGTGCGGGCCCGCTGTCCCTGGCCGACGATGGGACCGGGGCCGCGCCCCGCCGGCGTGGCCGAAGCCCGTCGTATGTCGTCGTACGTCGTCGAGCCAGGGAGCGTCGGATGCGAGCGGACGGCCACGCACCCGGACGGTCCGCGCCGGACGGCCAGGACGCCGGCGAGCTGCTGCGCCGGTGCGCTCGGGACATGGCCGACGTCGCCGAGGACATCCGCGCGGTGTCGGCCCGCACCGGCAGCGCGCTGCGAGCGGCACCCCTGAGGGCCTCCGCACGCCGCCGGCCCCGGACCGCTCTCGCCGCCCGGTGGGCGCTGCTACGGGCCCTGACGCACAGGCAGGGCCTCGGCGGCTCGGCGATCACCGTGCCGAAGGGCGTCGCCAGGGCGTTCGGCGCGGGCGGTGCGCCGCCCGGCCGCGAGAGCCTGGCCGTGCTGGTCGGCCTCGCCTCCCTGCGTCTGCGGATCGCGGCCCTGCTGCTCGACCACCCCGAGCTGGCGCGCGACCCGGGCATGCGCCGGCTGAGGGAGGCCGTCGACCGAGGCCGCGACCCGGACGCCGTACGGGCCCTGCGCGCGCTGTTCCGGGACCGGGGCGCCCAGCGCGCCCTGTCGGGGCTCGGCCCGCTGACGGCCGCGCTGCTCGACCTGCGGGCCCTGCTGGAGGAGGACCCGGGGGCCGGCCGGACCGGCCGGGCGTTCGTGGCGCGGCGCGGGCCGGCCGCCGCGCCGCCCGACGGCATCGGGGCCGCTCGCCTCGTGGCCGTGCCCAGGAGCGAGGGTGCCGCCGAGCCCGTCGACCTCACCGACCAGGAGAAGCAGTTCATCGCCACCGAGGGCTCCTTCCTCGGGTTCCTGCGCAACATCGAGGTGCTGTCCAGCAACGGGCGGATCCTCGTACAGAACGTTCGCGGCCCCGACGGGGTCGTCCGCTACGTCGTCCAGGCGCCCGGCACGGCTCCGGGCCGCCCGCGCAACGACTCCCCGCCGGACTACGTCGGTGCCTGGCGCGAGCTGTTCACGACCGACTCCTCCTGCACCCGCTCGCTCCTGGCCGCCCTGAAGGACTACGGCATCCCGCGCGGCGCCGAACTCGCGTTCGTCGGGCACGGCGAGGGCGGGACCGCGCTGCTGAACCTCGCCCACGACGCGGAGTTCTGCCGCAGCTACCGGGTCACGCACGTCGTCACCGTCGGCTCCCCGGCCGGCACCAGGAAGCCCGCCGACCCGCGCACCTGGATCGCGCACATCACCAACCAGCACGACCCCGTGCCCGTCCCGGACGACCCGGACACGAACCCCCGCCTCGACCCGCATCCGCACCGGTACGAGGTCGCCTACCCCGGTCCCACCCGGGAGTTCCCGCTGTGCCACATGCTCCGCGAGTACATCGAGCACCTGCGCACGGTGGTCCCGGGGGCCCGCGAGCGAGTCGACGAGGCCCTCGCGGCGTACCGGGGTCCCATCGTGCGTACCCGGGCCTACCAGCCCCGGGACCGAGCCCACCCGCCCGAGGGTCATCCCTTCCTCACCCTGCCCACCAGCACGTCCCCCACGACGGTCGGCCCCGTCGAAGTGCCGGTGCGCTCCTACGACTCCGCCGTCGCCCACCTCTGCTTCCCCGTCCGTGCCGACGCGGCGCGCGGTCTGCTGCCCGGCGGCACCTGGCTCACCCCGAGCCGGCTGGGCCGGCGGGCCCTCGCCGTGCTGTCGCTGTACGAGCACCGCTGCACCACGATCGGCCCCTACACCGAGATCGCCCTGTCCGTCCTGGTCGACGACCTGTGGCGGCCCCGCCCGTACGACCTCGCCGTGGACCCGCTGCGCCGCTCCGACCTGCGGCGCACCGGCCGCTACGTCCTCTGCCTCGCCGTCACCAGCGAGGAGGCCCGCGTGGTCGCCCGGGAGATCTGGGGCCAGCCCGCGATGCGGACGACCGCCGAGGCCGACCTGACGGGCCGCCGGATCGACGTACGGTCCCGGGACCTCGGACTCGCCGTGACCGGCCGGCTCGGACCGGGCGTCCGCTGCCCGGAGGCCGACTGGGTGCTCTACGGCCGCCGGGGCGAGAGCACCGTACGCACCCTGGTACGGACCCACGGCAGGCCGCGGCTGCACCCCGGCACCGGAGTGCGGCTGCGGCTGGGCACCGCGGCGGCCGAACCCCTCGCCGGACAGCTGCGCCGGCTCGGCATCCACACGGCCAGGCCCCTGTTCGTCCTCGCCTGTCCCCAGTTCCTGGCCCACCGCAGCGCCGGCGCCCTGCTGCCGCGCTGACGACCCGTATCCTGCCCCGTCGAGTGGGAGCCGCCATGGTGACCGAGTCCCCCCGAGCGATCACGGCCGCGGCCGGTGAGCTCCTCGCCCGCGCCGCCATGTTGCGTGCCGATGCCGGCCTCATGGACGGCTGTGCCCGGAAGCTGCTCGCCACCGCCGCCGCCCTCAGCGGCTGCGCCGCGGCCCCCGGGGGCAGCCGCCCCGCCCTGGAGCGCCAGGCCGCCGCGTGCACCACCGCGGCGGACCAACTGCGCCGTGCCGCCCGTGCGTTGGAGGTCCACGCACGGGCCGGGGCGGGGAAGCCTGGGACCGAGCCCTCGGCTGCCCGGGGGTGACCCGGGCGAGTGTGCCGCTCTCCCTCCGGCTGGGGCGTCGTGATGACGCCGCCGCTCACCCCGTTCGTCTCAGCGGACCCGTTCGGCCGCCGCGCGGGTGAGGTGGCGGCGCGGCGCGGAGGCGTCACGCCCCCGGCCCGCCCCGCTGCCGGGGCTCTCGGCGAGCGGTCGCACGAAGAGGCTGACGGTGGCCTCCTCCGCGAAGCCGTTGCGGCGCATCAGCTCGGCCGAGGCGGTGTTGCGCCGTTCCACATCCGTGACCACGCACACGGCCCCGGCCGATGCGAGCCGCGCACAGCACTCCTTCACCAGCCGGGACGCCACCCCGCGCCCCTGGTAGGCGGGATCGACGGCGATCCACTCCAGATAGCCCCAGTCGGCGCGCTGCTCGAAGGACAGCGAACCGAGCACGAACCCGGCCACCCGGTCGCCGTCCAGCACCACCAGGCAGGCGGGGTCCGGTGCGTCCAGATGCCCGGCGACGGCCGACAGCGACCAGCCCGTGTAGGGCATGGCATCGGTGTCGTACACCTTGTGGCCGAGGTCGAGGACGGCGGCCAGGTGTTCGAACCCGAGGGGCTGGAGCGTCAGCTCCTCGGAGCTGGGCGGGACGGCGGCCATGGACACTCCCTTCAGGGCGGTATTTCGCAGCATATGTCCGCTGCGCCGGTCCGGCACGGCCGGCCGAGCCGGACCTCGTACCCGCCGCGTCAGGGCTTGCGGGCCACCCCCACGTACACCGGCTGTTCCGCCACGACCCGCATCCCCGGCTCCGGGAGCCAGCGCGTGGCCGGCACGACACCCGGTTCGTACACGTCGAGGCCGTCGAAGAACCGGGTCACCTCGGCGAGCGAGCGGGCCTGGACCGGGGTGCCGCCGGCGCGGTAGACCGCCACGATCCGCTCCCGTAGCTCCGGGTCGAACTCGCCGCTGCCGTGGGACAACAGCAGATGGCTGCCGGAGGGCAGCGGCTCCAGCAACGCGCGCACGACACCGTGCGGATCCTGCTCGTCGGTGACGAACGGCAGCAGCGCGATCAGGGACAGGGCTACGGGCCGGGTGAGGTCCAGGTGCTCGCGGGCGCACTCCAGGATCCGCTCCGGTTCCCGGACGTCGGCGTGCACATAGGCGGTACGGCCCTCGGGCGTGCCGCGGAGCAGGGCTTCGGCGTGCCGGAGAACGATCGGGTCGTTGTCCGCGTACACCACGCGGGCGCTCGGGGTGACGGCCTGGGCGATCTGGTGCAGATTCGGCTCGGTGGGGATCCCGGTGCCCACATCGAGGAACTGGTCGACGCCCTGACGGGCGACGAAGCGGACGGCCCGGTGCATGAACTCGCGGTTGGCCCAGGCCGTGTTTTTGACACCCGGGAAGAGCTCCAGCACTCGCTGCGCGGCCTCGGCGTCGACCGGGTAGTGGTCCTTGCCGTCCAGGAACCAGTCGTACATACGGGCCGAGTGCGGCTTGCCGGTGTCGATGCGCTCCGGGCTGAATCCGGTGTCTGTCACGTGGGCTCTCCGTGAAAGGTGGGGGGTGGATGGCGCACGCCGCTGGCCGGGCGTCGCGTGCGCGGTGGTCAGCGGCAGCGGGAAGCCGCCGCGCTGTCGTGGCGGTGCCAGACGGCGTCGACCTCACGGCCGTCGGGCAGGGTGTGGCGGGGCGGTCCCTCGTCCGCCACGAAGCCGGCCCGGGCCAGCGCCCGGCGGCTCGCGGTGTTCCCGGGCTCCGCACCCGCCCGGACGG
Organism: Streptomyces durhamensis; assembly: GCF_000725475.1. NCBI lineage: Bacteria > Bacillati > Actinomycetota > Actinomycetes > Kitasatosporales > Streptomycetaceae > Streptomyces > Streptomyces durhamensis. The sequence goes on along the minus strand of NZ_JNXR01000019.1, from coordinate 54,292 downwards.
TGGCCAGTCCGGCATGGGTGTGCGCGAGCGCCGCACCCGCGCGGAACAGCTCCGCGCCCAGGCCCTGGCCCCGGCAGGACGGCGCCAGCCAGCCGCCCATCTCGCCCGTGCGGTGCTCCAGTTCCAGGGCGCCGGCGTAGGCGAGGTCGGATCGGCGCACACAGACCAGGAGCAGCGGGTCGTCCGGGCCGGGTGCGTACGGCTGCGCCAGCCTCCGGGGCACCCGGCGGCCGTCGTCACCGGCCGGCCGCCAGGCCAGCAGGGCCCGGCGGGCGCCGGGGTCGGGCACGATCCGGTCGGCCTGGGTGCCGAGCCAGCGCTGTGCCTCGGCGTCGGCGCAGGCGGCGAGCGCCGCCGCCACGTCGAGCCGGGTCCGCGGTGTGAACAGCAACAGCCGTTCGGTGGCCAGGGCGTGCCGGCCGCACGCGGGCTCGCACCGCCCGGGCGCGGGCAGCCCGGCCGCGGCCCGCCTCCGGCGGATCACCGACCAGATCATGCACACCCCCGGGCGGAACGCTTGCGCGTTGCGGACGCGGAGCCCGCACGAACCCCGGGCCCCGCCAGATGCGGACGCCCCGCACCGGCGGCGAATGTACCGGCCTTCAGCGGTGGGTGGGGTGTGCGTGGGGGTGGTTTCGGTCGCCGGGCGTGGCGGAGCGGGGCGGCGTGGAGCGGCATGGAGTGAGGGCGGTGTGGAGGCGGGGTGTGCGATAGGTGTCGGGCGGGTGGGGTGCGGTCGTGGGGCGGTGGGCCGGTTCCGGGAAGCACCCGGATCCGTATCGCCCCCGGGGATGTTGAGGCAGGTGGCAGGTGGGGTGCGGCACGGGGGCCCGCGCCCGCGCGTAGGGGTGTCGGGGGCGGCTGGAACCGGGTGGAGCGCGGCACACGGGCCCGTGCCCCCTTTGTGCCGGGGTGTTGAGGTGACCGGGCCCGGGCGGGGTGTTCCGACAGCGCGCCGCGGGCGTCCGCGTGGCGGAAGTGACGCGATGGCTGGGGGCGGGCTCCGCGGAGCCGGTGGGGCGTTCGGGCTCAGCCGGCCTGTTCCTGGGAGCCGGGCTTGGGGCGGGTGCGGGTCCAGGAGGGGTCGGCGGACGGGGCGGGGACGGGGGCCGTGTGGTGCATGGGGAATCCTTCGGACGAGTGGGGGACGGTCCGGGGCGGGGGAGGGGATCGACGGCGGGGGGTCAGTCGAGGCCGGACGGCAGCTCCGCCCAGACGACGCGGGCGGGCCGGCCGGGCACGGGCGCCACGCCCCAGTCGAGGCTCAGCGCGTCCACGAGGAACAGCCCGCGCCCGTGCTGGTCGTCGGGCTCCGGGCGGCGCGCCGCCGGCGGCGCGTGGCCGCCTCCCTGGTCCTCGACCTCGATCCGTATCCGGTCCGCCGTGCCGTGCACGCGGCAGGCGATCCGCTCACCGGCCGTGTGCACGAGGGCGTTCGTGACCAGTTCCGAGGTCACCAGGACCGCGTCGTCCCGGCGGTCTGCCGGCACGTCCCAGGCGGTCAGCAGGTCCCGTACGGCGCGGCGGGCCGTGCCGACGGCCGCCGGCCGGGCCGGCAGCTCGAAGGCGGTGGCGGTCGCGGAGCGGTACGGCGGGGCCCCGGAGGCGAGCCGGTCGGGACCGAGGGGTCCAGGGAGTCGACCGGGGCGCTCGCCTCCGGGTGGTAGGAGGACACCGGCCGGCAGCGGCGGCCGGTGCGGATGCTCCGCGGTGTCCGCCGCGGGGAGGGAGCGGTCCCCGGTGTCCGAGGCCCGGTACGGGGCGGCCTCCGCCGCGTCAGCCCACGCGTCCCGCTTCCCCGCACGGTCCGTGGCCCGGCGCGGCCGCCGGCCGGGGACGTCCGGAACGCGGGGTGTCCGCTCGGCACGGTCCGGTGCTCGGTCCGCCGCGGCGGCGTTCGCCGGAGCCGGACGCGGCCGGTCCGCGGTGCCGGCGTTCTCCGGAGCCCGGCGCGGCCCTGCCGCGGTGTCGGGAACGTTGTGTGTGCGGTCGGTGCGGTCCGGTGCTCGATGTGCCGCCCCGGCGTCGTCCGGAGTCTGTTGCGGCCGGTCGGCGGTGTCCGGTACGGGGTGTTGCGGGTCGGCGGTCTCCGGGGTCCGGTGGGGCTGGTCGGTGTCGTCCGGGGTCTGATGCGCTCGCTCGGCGTTGCCCGGCGCGTGGTGTGGCCGGGTGAAGGAGTTCGGGGCCCGGTGTGCCGGTTCGGCGGTGTCCCGGGGCCGGCCTGTGCGCTCCGCGTCGCCCGCAGCCCGGCTCGGGGACCTCACCGGGTCCGCGGGCCGGGCCGGGCCCTGTGCGGACCGGTGCTGGTGGGGTACGGCGGGCAGGCGCGACGGGCTTGACGGCACGGGTGCTCGGTGGAGCGGTCGGGGGAGGGAGGGCGGAGCCATCGCCGTGCGCCTTTCGTCCGGCCTCGCGTGGGGGTGTCGGGCTCTGGCCGGCCGCTCGCGCAGCAGACGACACACCGCCTCCCACGAGGCCGTAGAGCGGCCAGGTCTCCCCCAACCCGGCCGCGCCGCCCGCTCCTTGGTCAGCCGGAGCAGTGAGTCCACTGTGGCACCTGCCAACAACGCTCCGCAACCAGCAAGTTGAAATTTGCAAGTAGCCAAGTGCATGCTGCTTCCGCCAGAACGTGATCGAATGGGTCGGGGAAGCGATCGTGTGCAACGGTGTCCCCGTGACCTGCTGAGGGGGTGTGGCGCGTGACCGCGGAGACCGACTGGGGCGGCGCCCCCTCCGTCCTGCGCATGATCCTGGGCCGTCAACTCGAGGAGCTGCGCACCCGGGCCGGCCTCGGCTACCCGGAAGCGGGCGCCGCCATCGGGGTCAGCCACTCCACGATCCGCCGCATGGAGGCCGCCAAGGTGGCCCGGCTGCGGCTCGCGGACGTCGAGAAACTGCTCCAGGTCTACGGCGTCACCGACCAGGCGGAGATCGACACCTTCCTGCAGTCCGTGCGCGAGGCGAACAAGCGCGGCTGGTGGCACACGTACCGCGATGTGATGCCCGACTGGTTCGCCGCCTACCTCAGCCTGGAACAGGCCGCGTTGCAGATCCGCGCGTACGAGAACCAGTTCGTGCACGGCCTGCTGCAGACCGAGGACTACGCCCGCGCCCTGCTCGCCGCGGACAATCCGCACGCCTCCGCCGAGGCCACCGAACGCCGGGTCGCCCTGCGCATGCGCCGCCAGGAGCTGCTGGCACGCGAGGCGCCGCCGCGGGTGTGGGTGGTGATGGACGAGACGGTACTGCGCTGGCCGGTCGGCGGAGCGCGGGTGATGCGGGCGCAGATCGACCACCTCATCGAGGTCAACCGGCTGCCCCATGTCACCCTGCAGCTCATGCCGTTCGCCAACGGCCCGCACCCGGCGCTGCGGGCGGGCGCCTATCACCTCTTCCGGTTCCGGGCCCGCGAACTCCCCGACATCGTCTACCTCAACGGTCTGGTCGGGGCCGTCTACCTCGACAAGACCGACGACGTCGTGGTGTACCGGGAGGCACTGGACCGGCTCGGTGCCCAGGCCGCACCCGCCAGGAAGACCGAGGCCCGGCTCGGCGCGATCCGCAAGGAGCTGTGACGCACCCACCCGCGCGTACGCGAAGCCCCCACCCCTCGACCTGAATGGGAGACACGGCGTTGCCCGACAACGGATGGCCGGCCGACCGGATCGACACCGAGAACGCCCACTCCGCCCGCATCTACGACTACATCCTCGGCGGCAAGGACTACTACCCCGCCGACCAGGAGGCGGGCGACGCCATGGCCCGGGAGTGGCCCGCGCTCCCGGTCCACATGCGCGCCAACCGCGACTGGATGAACCGCGCCGTGCGCTGGCTCGCCGAGGAGGCGGGCATGCGCCAGTTCCTGGACATCGGCACCGGCATCCCGACCTCGCCGAACCTGCACGAGATCGCCCAGTCCGTGGCCCCCGAGGCCCGGGTCGTGTACGTCGACAACGACCCGATCGTGCTCACCCTCTCCCAGGGCCTGCTCGCCAGCGCGCCCGAGGGCCGTACCTCGTACCTGGAGGCGGACTTCCGCGACCCGGCGGCCATCCTGGACGCCCCCGAGCTGCGCGAGACGCTGGACCTGGGCAAGCCGGTCGCGCTCACCGTCATCGCCATCGTCCACTTCATGCTCGACGCGGACGACGCGGTCGGTGTCGTACGCCGGCTGCTGGAGCCGCTGCCGTCCGGCAGCCACCTCGCGATGTCCATCGGCACCGCCGAGTTCGCCCCCGAGGAGGTGGGCCGGGTCGCCCGCGAGTACGCGGCCCGCAACATGCCGATGCGGCTGCGCACCCTCGCCGAGGCCCACGAGTTCTTCGAGGGCCTGGAGCTGGTCGAGCCGGGCATCGTCCAGGTGCACAAGTGGCACCCCGACGGGACCGGCGAGAAGGGCATCCGCGACGAGGACATCGCCATGTACGGCGCGGTCGCCCGCAAGCCCTGACGAGCCGTCGGCACGCCCCGACAGACGACCGGCACGCCCTGACAGACCAGGGGCCGGGGTCCGCACCCACCTCCCGGACCCCGGCCCCTCCTCCCCGCGCACGGCGGGATGACCGAAACGGCGCGGAAAAGGGGCCGGAATTCGGCACAACCCTCCGGCCGCCTCATGTTCTGTGAGGGGAGTGGGAAAAATGCCGGGAGAAGCGGAACCGGCGCGAGGGAAATGAGGTCTTAAGGTCCGTCGACGGACGGGATCGGCCCGGACGTCACGAAACCGGGGGAATGAGACGCATGTCCGTTCACAGTCGCAAGACCCTCCTCGCCGCCGCGGTCCTCACCGGCGGCCTCACCCTGGCCGCCGTGGCGCCCGCCCTCGCGGGCACCGGCGCGAGCCACACCACCCGCGCCGCCGCCGTGTCCTCCGCCCAGGGCGACCCGCGCAACGTCACCCAGCACGTGGCCGACTTCTACGGCGCCTACATCGACGCCGTCTGGTCCACCGACGACAGGTCCGCGGGCGAGGCGGCCAAGGCGCTGCGGGGCTTCTACCTCTCCGCCGCCGCCCAGAGGAAGGTGACGGCCTTCGAGAAGAGGGAGCACGCCGACGGCATCCTCTTCGCGCAGAACGTTCCGGTGAAGTGGAAGGTGACCTACACCGGCTCCGGCGCCGGCCACGCCACCAGCCGGGTCACGCTCACCTGGAGCGACGGTCCGCACGCCGAGGTCAGCAAGATCGACGTGCAGTCCGACCTGAAGACCCTGAAGATCACCGACCTCAAGTCGGTCCGCTGACCGGGGGCGTGCGTCCCGCCCCGCCCCACTCGGGGCGGGACGCACGCCTGCCGTGGCGGCCGGCGGTGCCCGCGCGGGACGTACCCGGCGTGCCGCCGCTCCGGGCGGGGCCCGGGCGTCGGACGGGATCACGGGCCGAGCGTGCCCGCAGTGTCCGCCCGCCGGACGTGGTCACCCGTGCCGGAGGGCCTCCGTGCCGGGGGCCCGGCCGATGTGTCGGTGCCGCTCCACGGCCGTGCGGTGCAGTGCGATGAGCGCGGCGTCGTCGCCGAGCCGGCCTCCGGCATGGGCGAGCAGGTCGCGCCGCACATGGTGCATCAACGCCTCGGGACTGTCGTCGGTCCAGCGCACCACCCGCTCGGTGAGCGGGTAGAACCGGCCGCGGGCGTCCCGTGCCTCCACCACGCCGTCGGTGTAGAGGAGCAGGGTGTCGCCCGGCTCGAAGGAGAACACGTCCAGCGTGTGCTCGGTGCCGCCGTGCACCCCGAGCGGCGGTGACGGGTGCAGGCTCGGGACGGTGACGGCGTGGCCGGGGCTCAGCAGCAGCGGCGGCGGATGGCCGCAACTGGTCATCCGGGTGACCGGGTCCCGGTCCGGGATCTCCACCAGCAGCGCCGTGGCGAACCGTTCGCCCGCCTCCTCGGGCGGCTCCATGTCCGCGGCGTGCCGCGCGATGCTCTGCTCCAGGACGGCCGCCAGCTCGGCCAGCGGGATGCGCCGGTGCGCGCTCTCCCGGAAGGCCCCGAGCAGCAGGGCGGCCTCGCCGACGGCGGCCAGTCCCTTGCCGCGGACATCGCCGATCAGCACGCGGACCGCGCCGTCGCACCGGGTCGCCGCGTAGAGGTCGCCACCGATCTGCGCCTCGTCCTCGGCGGCCAGATACAGCGAGGCGATCCGCAGCGGGCCGATCTGCTCGGGCAGCGGCCACATCAGCACGTGCTGGGCTGCCTCCGCCACCGTGCGGACCTGGGCCAGCTGGGCCTGCCGGCGTTCCCGCAGGGCGCTGTAGAGCACCACCAGCACCGAGAGCACCGCGAGCGTGATGATCTGCACGATGTGGTTCGTGGTGCCGAGACCGCCGTGGGTGACCCCGATGAGGATCTGGGCGGCGAGGGCGAGCGCCCCTATGGCCGCCGTGGTGCGGGGCCCGGCGATGGAGGGCGTCAGCGCGGGCGCGATCACCAGGGCCGGGCCGAGGTGGACGCTGTAGGGGGCCTGCACGTCCACCACTGTGATCACGACGATGAGCGCGACCGGGAGCAACAACAGCGGATGCATCGACTGCCAAGGCCGCCGCCAGGCCACCCTGAGCCGGGGTTCCATTCCTACAGCGTGCTCCCCGGCCGCACGCGGCGCACGTCACACGAGGGCAGCCCGAGCCCGGCTGCGCCCGCCGGGGCCTCGCCCGCTCCTCCCGGCGCCGCCCGCGACGGCCTCTTCCCTCGCCCCCGGCGACCTGCTGCCGCGCCCGTCCCGACGGACTGAGCCGCCGCCGACCGCCGGAGGGTGCGCCGTGTCGGTGCGGTCGCGGCGGGTACCCGTAGGACCCCCGGGACCGGACCGGCCGCCCCGGGGGCGCCGGGTGCCGTGAAGGAGAGGTCATGACACGAAACGGGGAGGACACCGCGCCCCTCCGGCCGCCGGAGGTCACCGAACTCCGCCTCGCCACGGAAGGACCGGACCGGCCTGCCACCTCCGTGCCGGGGCCGCCGGATCTGTCGCACGAGCCCGCGCCGGTACCGCCGGACTTGCCGCATGAGCCCGCGCCGGTACCGCCGGACTTGCCGCATGAGCCCGCGCCGGTACCGCCGGACTTGCCGCACGAGTCTGCGCCTGGGCCGCCGGACCTGCGGCACGAGTCCGCGCCGGGGCCGCCGCATCAGCCTCATGAGCCCGTGCCGCAGTCGCCGGACCTGCCGCGTGGGTCCGCGCCGGGATCGCCCGCTCTGCCGAACGAGTCCGCCCCGGGACAGCCGGACCTTCCGCACGACCGCAGCCAGGCGATCCTGGAGGCCGCCAAGGAGATCGGCGCCCTCCTCAAACGCGCCGGCCATCCGTTCGCGCTCGCCGGGAGCGTGGCCGTCTACGCCCACGGCGGCAGCCGCTACCTCCAGCACGACGCGGACTTCTGCGTCCTGCCCGACGACGCCGACACAGTCGCCGCCACGCTGGGCGAGGCCGGCCTCGCCGTCCGTACCCCGCCCGAGGACTGGCTGCTGAAGACCACGTGCCGCGGGCAGAACGTCGACATCATCTTCGCCCTCGCGCACCAGCCCGTCACCAAGGACCTGCTGGAGCGCGCCCACGTCCTGCCGGTCGACTCGGTGCTGATGCCCGTCCTGTCCCCGACCGACCTGATCCACAGCCTGCTCAGCGCCTTCTCCGAGCACTACTGCGACTTCGGGGCCGTCCTGCCGGTCGCCCGTGCCGTCCGCGAGAAGGTCGACTGGGACGAGGTCCGGGCCGCCTGCGGGGACCAGCCCATGCCGGCCGCCTTCCTCTTCCTCCTCGAACGGCTGAACGTGATCGACCCCCAGGAGGGGCAGCCATGACCGACACGAGCCCGCCGCCCCCGCCGGCGGCCGGCAACCTGGACTACCGCGTCGCCCACCTCGCCGAGCACCTCGCCGCCGGACCCCTCGGGGAACTCGGCGTACGAGTGGAGATGCGCGGCGACGCCGTCCTGCTGACCGGCACCGTGCCGTCCGCCCAGTGCCGGGACGACATCTGCCACATGGCCCGCGAGGAACTGGCGGAGCATCCCGTCCACTGCGACATCCTCGTCGCCGGGACCTCCTCGCCCGACCACGGAGAGGACCTGACATGATCCGCGTCGCGGCCGTCGGGGACATCCACATGGGCCCCGAGAGCCAGGGCACGCTGCGCCCCTCCTTCGAGACGCTGCCCGGGTGCGCCGACGTCCTGCTGCTCGCCGGCGACCTCACCCGGCACGGCACCCCGGAGGAGGCGGCGGTCGTCGCACGGGAGATCAAGGACATCGGGGTGCCGGTCGTCGCCGTCCTCGGCAACCACGACCATCACGACGAACGGCCCGAGGAGGTCGCCGCGATCCTCCGCGACGCCGGGGCCCACGTCCTGGAGGGACAGTCCGCCGTCGTCACCGCGGGCGAGCGCCGGATCGGGGTCGCCGGGACCAAGGGCTTCGGCGGCGGATTCGTCGGACGCTGCGCCGGGGAGTTCGGCGAACCGCTCATGAAGGAGTTCGTCCGCTACAGCCGCCGGTGCGCCGACACCCTGCACATCGCCCTGAAGGAGCTGGCCGACTGCGACGTGCGGATCGCCCTCACCCACTTCTCACCCGTGCCGGACACCCTCGCCGGGGAGCCGCCGGAGATCTATCCGTTCCTCGGCAGCTATCTGCTGGCGGAGGCGATCGACACCGGCGGCGCCGACCTGGCCGTGCACGGCCACGCCCACGCCGGCACCGAGCACGGCATGACCAGCGGCGGCGTCCGCGTGCGGAACGTGGCCCAGCCGGTCATCCAACAGGCCTTCCACGTGTACCACCTGCCGGGCCGGGAACAGCACCCGCAGCAGTGAGCCCAGGCCCGGGCAGCGTCGGACACCGGCCCACTCCGTGGGCGGGCCAGGTGGCGACCCGCCGAGGCCCTGTCTCGGATGCTGCGGGGACCGCCGTGCCCCGCCCCTAGCGGTTGACCGTCCGCATGCCCGCCTCGTCGTACCGCTCGCCCGCCGCCTCGGGCAGCTCCGCGTCGATACGGGCCAGATCCTCCTTGGTCAGCTCGATACCGACGGCACCGGCGTTCTGCTCCAGGTAGCCGCGGCGCTTGGTGCCCGGGATCGGCACCAGGTCCTCGCCCTGGGCCAGCACCCAGGCGATGGCCAGCTGGGCCGGGGTCACGTCCTTCTCGGCGGCGATCTCCTTCACCTTCGCCGCCAGCCGCAGGTTCGCCTCCAGGTTGGCGTCCGTGAAGCGCGGGTTGGCGCGGCGGAAGTCGTTCTCGTCCAGCTCGTCCGGCGAGGTGAAGCGGCCCGCGAGGAAGCCGCGGCCGAGCGGGGAGTACGGCACGAAGCCGATGCCCAGCTCCCGGCACGCGGGCAGCACCTCGGCCTCCACGTCCCGCGTCCACAGCGAGTACTCGCTCTGCACCGCGGTGATCGGGTGCACGGCGTGCGCCCGCCGGATGGTCTCCGCGCTCGCCTCGCTCAGCCCGATGTGGCGCACCTTGCCCTCGGCGACCAGCTCGCCCAGCGCGCCGACCGTCTCCTCGATGGGCACGTTCGGGTCGACCCGGTGCTGGTAGTACAGGTCGACGTGGTCCGTGCCGAGCCGCTCCAGCGAGCCGTGCACCGAGGAGCGCACGTGCTCGGCCGAGCCGTCCTGCCGGCCGATCGTGCTCATGTCGCCGGGTACGGCGTCGTCCATGCGGTAGTTGAACTTGGTCGCGATCACGTACTCGTCGCGATGTCCCCGTATCGCCTCGCCGACCAGCGACTCGTTGGTCAGCGGCCCGTACACCTGGGCCGTGTCGAGGAAGTCGATGCCCAGTTCCAGGGCCCGACGGATGGTCGCGATGCCCTCCTCCTGGTCGGCGGATCCGTAGAAGGCGGACATCCCCATGCATCCGAGGCCGATGGCCGATACCTGGAGGTCCCGCAGACTGCGCTTCTGCATGCGATGTCCCAGCCTTTCCTGCGCACTCGATCGTCGTTCCGTACGGCACGGGCCGTGGTCCGCCCTGCTTCCATCTAGCGACGGATCGCGGCACCCGGCATCCCGTGGGGGAGGCCGGGCGCAGGCACCCTCGTGCCGGACGTCTGCGACGCTACGAGTTGGAGCGCTCTCCAAGTCAAGCCGCGCTCCGGGCCGGGCGACGTGCCCAGCCGGACCGGCAGCTCGACGTCGGCGATCACCTAGGCCGCCCGGTCCGCGGGTATGTCGCCGCGCTGCGCCGGCGGGTGCGGGCCTCGGCGGACACCGCCAGATCGATGTCCGGCAGCCGGGCCAGGGCGACCTCGACACCGGCTCGCGCGATCACCTCGGCGGGCAGCGGCCGTGTTCGTGGCGGCACATGACACTCGGTGGTGAACTGACGGTCGCCATGCGGGAGTTCGTGATCGAATCAGAACGGTCCCGTGCTCATTGAATGAACTGAGCGGCGGTTCCGGCGCGTTGGACGTGAAGAGGGCGGCTGCGACGCCCTGCCCCCCGCATGCGAACGGAGCCGTACGGCAGTTGCGGGAGCCTTGTTCCGGAGGACGGGTCCGAGAGGATGGAGGTTGCCCCGCGCTCCTCGATTCCCGGCCCCGCGCGCCTGTGGGTCTTCCCACACCCGCGCGTCCCCGCGATGGATCTTGACGCCCGTCCTCCGGCTCGCTGGACTGTCACCGATCGGGCCTTACCGCCGCAGCTCTACGTCGACGCCCGGAACGGGCGGACGCCGGCATAAAGCCCGCACGGTCCGACCACCGTGAGCGGGGTGAAGGGGGACGAGGGACATGACGGGGGAGCCGAAGGCGATGGGCTGCCGTGCCTCATGAGGACGGAAGAGCACGCCCGAGGGCACACCGACCGGTACCGCTCACTGCCCGCACGGCTCGCCCGGTTCACCGCGCGGACGCTGCGGAGCGAGTGGTGTGCGATCGTCGTCGACCCGGTGCGGTGCCTCACCCGGCGGGGAGTGTCCGCGCTCCTCCTGGGGTTCGTCGCCGCGTTCGGCGTGGTCTTCTGCCACGACGTCGCCCAGCACCCGCTCGGCCGGCTGTGGGTCCAGCGCCTCGGGGGCGTCGACGCCGACCTCCCGCTGTGGCTGTCGCTGCTGCGTACGCCCGTGTCGCTGTACGTCCCCGCACTCGACCTGCCCGTGTGGGCGGGCATCACCCAGCTGTTCCTCGCCTTCGCCCTCGCCGAACTGCTCCTGGGCCGGGCCCGGACCCTGGTGATCGCCTACGTCACCACCCTGGCCGGCACGCTCGCCGCCCGCGTGATGATCGCGCTGGGCCCCGGCTGGTGGGGCTTGGGGCTGCCGCCGGCGTACGGCCAGATGCTCGACACGGGACCCTCCGCGGCCGTCGTCGGCCTGTTCACCTATCTCGCGGTGATCAGACGCGCGCCGGTGGTGTTCACCCTGACCGGCGGCTCGATGGTGGGGGAGTCCCTCGCCGTGCCCAACCTGGCCGGCCGCGAGCACCTGGTCGCCGTGGCCACGGCGATCCTCCTCGGCCTCCTGCACGGCCGCCGCGCTCGCCGGCGGGACCGCGTACGGTCCCTGCGGCCCACGCGGTCCGGCGGTCCCGCCCCTGCCGGGACCCGGCACCGCCGCCTCGCCCCCAGCCGGGCCGGCACCGCCGCCCCGCCCCCGCCGAGCGGGCGCGGGTCCCTGCCCCCGGCCGAGCCGGTGCGGGTTCCCGCGCCGGCCCCGCCCGGCGCCCTTTCCGCTCCGGTGAACGCCGACCGTACGCGCGACACGGCGATGACCTCCCTGGAATGCTGAGTCCATCGGATGAGAGTGTGGCGCCGCCCACCCCGTCGATGTGATGGTTTTCGCACGTCGACACGCGCGGGCACCCCCTAGGGTTTGCCGCGGGATACGGCAGGGCGTGACTGACACCATGGTGTTCGTCGCCGGCAGGCAGCTGAAGGGAATCCAGAATGTTCCGCAAGGTGCTGGTCGCCAACCGTGGAGAGATCGCGATCCGCGCGTTCCGGGCGGGCTACGAACTCGGCGCGCGCACCGTCGCCGTGTTCCCGCACGAGGACCGCAACTCGCTGCACCGGCTCAAGGCAGACGAGGCGTACGAGATCGGGGAACCGGGGCACCCGGTGCGGGCCTATCTCTCCGTCGAGGAGATCGTGGCCGCCGCCCGCCGGGCCGGCGCCGACGCCGTCTATCCGGGTTACGGCTTCCTGTCCGAGAACCCGGAACTGGCCCGCGCCTGCGAGGAGGCGGGCATCACCTTCGTCGGCCCGAGCACGGCCACCCTGGAGCTGACCGGCAACAAGGCCCGGGCGGTCGCCGCCGCCCGCGCGGCCGGGGTGCCCGTGCTCGGTTCCTCCCAGCCCTCCACCGACGTGGACGAACTGGTCCGCGCCGCGGACGAGATCGGCTTCCCTGTCTTCGTCAAGGCCGTGGCGGGCGGCGGCGGGCGCGGCATGCGCCGCGTGGAGGACCCTGCCCAGCTGCGCGAGTCCATCGAGGCCGCCTCCCGCGAGGCCGCCTCCGCGTTCGGTGACCCGACCGTCTTCCTGGAGAAGGCCGTCGTCGACCCGCGCCACATCGAGGTGCAGATCCTCGCCGACGGCGAGGGCAACGTCATCCACCTCTACGAGCGCGACTGCTCGCTCCAGCGCCGCCACCAGAAGGTCATCGAGCTGGCCCCCGCGCCCAACCTCGACCCCGAGGTGCGCGCGCGGATCTGCGACGACGCCGTGCGCTTCGCCCGCGAGATCGGTTACCGCAACGCGGGTACCGTCGAGTTCCTGCTCGACCCCGACGGCAACCACGTCTTCATCGAGATGAACCCGCGCATCCAGGTCGAGCACACGGTGACCGAGGAGGTCACGGACGTCGACCTGGTCCAGGCCCAGCTGCGCATCGCCTCCGGCGAGACCCTCGCCGACCTCGGCCTCGCCCAGGACACCATCACGCTGCGCGGCGCCGCCCTGCAGTGCCGTATCACCACCGAGGACCCCGCCAACGGCTTCCGCCCGGACACCGGCCGGATCAGCGCCTACCGCTCGCCGGGCGGCTCCGGCATCCGCCTGGACGGCGGCACCACCCACGCCGGTACGGAGATCAGCGCGCACTTCGACTCGATGCTGGTCAAGCTCACCTGCCGGGGCCGGGACTTCGGGGCCGCCGTCGGCCGGGCCCGGCGTGCCGTGGCCGAGTTCCGGATCCGCGGCGTGGCCACCAACATCCCCTTCCTCCAGGCCGTCCTGGACGACCCGGACTTCCAGGCCGGGCGGGTCACGACCTCCTTCATCGAGCAGCGGCCGCACCTGCTGACCGCCCGCTCCTCCGCGGACCGCGGCACCAAGCTGCTCACCTACCTCGCCGACGTGACCGTCAACAAGCCGCACGGCGGGCGCCCCGACCTGCTCGACCCGGTCACCAAGCTCCCGCCGCTCCCGGCCGGTGAGCCCCCGGCCGGCTCCCGCCAGCTGCTGGTCGACCTCGGCCCCGAGGGCTTCGCCCGCAGGCTGCGCGAGTCGCCGACCATCGGCGTCACCGACACCACCTTCCGCGACGCACACCAGTCCCTGCTCGCCACCCGGGTGCGCACCAAGGACCTGCTCGCCGTCGCCCCGGTCGTCGCCCGTACCCTGCCGCAGCTGCTGTCCCTGGAGTGCTGGGGCGGCGCCACCTACGACGTGGCGCTGCGCTTCCTCGCCGAGGACCCCTGGGAGCGGCTGGCCGCCCTGCGCGAGGCCGTCCCCAACATCTGTCTGCAGATGCTGCTGCGCGGCCGCAACACCGTCGGCTACACCCCGTACCCGACCGAGGTCACCGACGCCTTCGTGCACGAGGCCGCCGCCACCGGCATCGACATCTTCCGCATCTTCGACGCCCTCAACGACGTCGGCCAGATGCGCCCCGCCATCGACGCCGTACGCGAGACCGGCACCGCGATCGCCGAGGTCGCCCTCTGCTACACCGCCGACCTCAACGACCCGTCCGAGCGGCTCTACACCCTCGACTACTACCTGCGCCTGGCCGAGCAGATCGTCGACGCCGGCGCCCACATCCTCGCCATCAAGGACATGGCGGGCCTGCTGCGCGCCCCGGCCGCCGCCAAGCTGGTCTCCGCGCTGCGCCGCGAGTTCGACCTGCCCGTGCATCTGCACACGCACGACACGGCCGGCGGTCAGCTCGCCACCTACCTCGCCGCGATCCAGGCCGGCGCCGACGCGGTGGACGGCGCGGTGGCCTCCATGGCCGGTACGACCTCGCAGCCGTCGCTGTCCGCGCTCGTCGCCGCCACCGACCACTCCGAGCGGCCCACCGGCCTCGACCTGGGGGCCGTCGGCGACCTGGAGCCGTACTGGGAGGGCGTCCGCAGGATCTACGCCCCCTTCGAGGCGGGCCTCGCCTCCCCGACCGGCCGCGTCTACCACCACGAGATCCCCGGCGGCCAGCTGTCCAACCTGCGTACCCAGGCCGTCGCCCTCGGCCTCGGTGACCGCTTCGAGGCCATCGAGGCCATGTACGCCGCCGCCGACCGCATCCTCGGCCGCCTGGTCAAGGTCACCCCGTCCTCCAAGGTGGTCGGCGACCTCGCCCTGCACCTGGTCGGCGCCGGCGTCTCCCCGAAGGCCTTCGAGGAGACGCCGGACAGGTTCGACATCCCGGACTCGGTCATCGGCTTCCTGCGCGGGGAGCTGGGCACTCCGCCCGGCGGCTGGCCCGAGCCGTTCCGCACCAAGGCCCTGCAGGGCCGGTCCGCGCCCAAGCCCGCGCCGGAGCTGTCCGCCGAGGACCGCGAGGGCCTGGCCAAGGACCGCCGCGCCACCCTCAACCGGCTGCTGTTCCCGGGCCCGACGCGGGAGTTCGAGACGCACCGGCAGGCCTTCGGCGACACCAGCGTCCTGGACAGCAAGGCCTTCTTCTACGGGCTGCGCCCGGCCAAGGAGTACGCCGTCGACCTGGAGCCCGGCGTCCGGCTGCTGATCGAGCTGCAGGCGGTCGGCGAGGCCGACGAGCGCGGTATGCGCACCGTGATGTCCTCGCTCAACGGCCAGCTGCGCCCGATCCAGGTCCGCGACCGCGCCGCCGCCTCGGACGTGCCGGTGACGGAGAAGGCCGACCGCGCCAACCCCGGCCATGTCGCCGCGCCGTTCGCCGGTGTGGTGACGCTGGCGGTGGCCGAGGGCGACGAGGTGGCGGCCGGTGCCACCGTCGCCACCATCGAGGCGATGAAGATGGAGGCCACCATCACCGCGCCGAAGGCGGGCCGGGTGTCGCGCCTCGCCATCAACCGGATCCAGCAGGTGGAGGGCGGCGACCTGCTGGTCGAGCTCGCCTGAGCCACGCCGGCACGGCACGCACGACAAGGCCCCGTGGTACCGGAAGGTGCCACGGGGCCGACGCCGACGGCGAGGAGAGCGAAGGGACTGGATTTAATCCCTATGCCAGGAGAGGTGAGAAGGAAGCCCCTTCATGGCCTCGCCGTCCCTCACGTTAGCAGTCACTCCGGGATCAGGTCGCGCAGATTTTCCGGCGTGACGATCCGGGAGTCCGGGTGCAGTCCCTCGGGCCGCTGCAGGCCGACGTAGGTGACCGGGCCGTCCGGGGCCGCCGCCGTGCCGTCCCACTCGGTCACGGTCGTGCCGCGTCCGGCCAGCAGCCCGGCGAGATACCCCACCGTGAGGTACTCGCGCTCGACGATGCCGCGCAGCAGCGTCGCCACCGACACCCGGTTGCCCTCCACCCGGTTGGCCGCGGGATGCCCCTTGAGGTACAGGTGCAGCCACTTCGCGTGCCACCGGCCGTCGGCGCCCCGCAGGAACGCCAGCGGCAGCGCGACCCGGCCGGGCCCGCGCAGCTCCGACTTCATCCGTACCGTGCGCGGCTCGAAGGGGCGGCCGGCCTGCTCGGACTCGCGCAGCATGAACCCGAAGAAGGACTCCTCGACCTCTTCGAAGCCCTCCCCGGAGTAGATGTCGACCTGCGGGACGACGAACGTGCCGCGCACGGCACCCAGACGCAGGTTGATGAACTCCGAGGCACCGTCGGGGGCTTCGGTGATGTCGCCGGAGTGCTCGCCCTCGACGTCGGCCAGGGCCGTCCAGGACAGCCAGGTGACCGTCTCGTAGTCGGCGTCGAGCAGCAGCGCCGACAGGTCGTAGTCGGTGCGCTCGCCGGACTCCTTCCAGTACACGAAGAAGCGCAGCAGCTCGCCGTCGACGGGGGAGAGGGAACCGCGCGGCAGCACGCCCAGGCCGGACGCGGTCGCCTTGCCGCTGAGCGGCAGCGCCACGTCGAGTACGTCGGGGTCGACCAGCAGCCGGTCCACGGCCGGGAGCCGGCGGCCGATCTCCTCGTCCAGTGCGCCGCTCAGCCGCTCGCGCTCCGGCGGCAGCAGGGGCGGGCGGGTGTCGTCGGTGACCCAGGCACGGCCCCGCCGGCCCACGAACACCCGGCGGCCCTCCGCCGCCCCGGCACGGTTGTGCAGATGCTCGCGCACCGAGAGCAGGACCCGCCCGGACGCCTCGCCGGCGACCTCCTCGGCCGCGGCGACGACGGTGTCGCGCTCCTCCTGGGTGCGGGCCGTGCGCAGCAGCCGGTCCAGGGCGCGGAACAGCTTCCCGGGCGCGGACCGCAGCAGCCGTACCGCCCCGGTGACGTCGCCGGCCGCGAGCAGTTCCTCGACGCGGCCCTCGAAGGACGGCGCCCGGCGCTCACCGCGGGCGACGGCGAACACGTCGACGGCGTGCGGCCACTGCGGGTACTCGTGCGGGTGCAGCCGTTCCCCGAGGCGCTTGAACGCCTCCCGGTGGGCGGAGACGTCCGCCAGCTTGGCGGGGGAGGCGGCGACGACGGCGTCCAGTCCCGCGAGCAGCGCGCGGCGTACCGGCCGGGACAGCCCCCGGAACCGGGTGGGCTCCTGAAGGGTCACGTCGCCGTCGGACAGCGCGCAGGCCAGACGGAGCACGTCGGTGACGGTGTCCAGCAGCAGGTCGGCGCCCGCCCGCAGCCGTGCCCGGTTGACCACGGCCCGGTTCTCCCGCACGGGGATCACCTCGGGCTGCGGCCCGGTCACGCAGTGTCCGGCGAGCACCTCCAGATCGCGCAGGCCGTCCTCGCCGAGCGGGGTGCTGCTGCCGGCCAGGGCCAGGTACAGCGCGGTGACCTCGTCCTCCAGCGGAGCGCCGAGGTCCAGCACGGTCAGCCGGTCGCCCGCCGCCGGGATCAGCTCGTCGTGCCGGGCGAGCATCTCGGCGTAGGTGTGCCGGTAGCGGCCGTACGACGGCAGGGTCAGCAGGTCGACCACCCCGCTGATCAGCTGCTTCAGCGTGCCCGTGCGGGTGGAGTCGTCGGCGAGCGCCTCGTCGACGCAGCGCATCCAGAACTCGACGGTGTCGGGGACGTTCGCCGGGAAGTCGACGAAGTAGACGTTGTGCTCGACGTGGTCGCCGACCAGCTCGCGGACCGCCGCCAGGGTGCGTACGGCGGTGTCGGCGACCACGTCCCCGGACTGCGCCGACAGGTGCCCGAGAGCGGCCGCGGAGAGCTTGAAGCCAACCGACATCAGCGCGGCGTCGAACTGCCGCGCCGTCACCTCGCCGCTTCCGGCGGCTCCGGTGGGGGCGGGGATGCGGTGGGTGTGCCGTACGACCAGCTGTTCGAGGGTGTCGCGCATTGCGGCATGATCGCAGAGGTGTGCGAGCCGCTGCACCGCAATTTGGCGCGTATCGAGGGGACAGACCCGTCCCCGGAGCGGTCAGTCCCAGAGCGGGTAGGTCATGACCTGCTTGAAGGTGTCCGGCCGGGCGTCGGTGTAGGTCAGGGTCATCTGTGTGTAGCGCGCGAAGGACGGGTGCCGCGTCCACTGCTTCCCGCCGGTGAGCCGGACGACGACCGGGTAGCTGTGGAAGGTGCCGGCCGCGCAGTACGGCGTGCAGTCGTTGACCCAGTTCACGCCCACGGCCTTCGCCCCGTCCGGACCCCACTCGGTCCAGTGGAGTCCGGAGAGCCGGCTGTTGCCGTCGCCGCAGGCGAGGATGAAGTCCGCAGGGCGGACATTCCGGTGGAAGAAGCAGTCGACCAGCACGGGCCGTGCCGGCGCGGACTTCGCGTGCGTCGCGGCCGGAGCCGGCGGGCTGGCCGAGGCCGTCGTCATCGCCCCTGTCAGCAGGGCTCCTGCCGCGAGGGTGGCTGCCGTTCCCACCAGTGATCCGCGCATGGCCGCTCCCACTGCCGTTCTGTGTCCGACCGCGTTCACTTGACGCTACGACCGTGCGGCCATTTGCACCAATCGCGCAGGTCGCGCGGCGTGTCACCCGTGTTTGAGGGTGAGGCCGTAGAACGCGACGCGGGCGCCGGCGGTGGTGCTGTCCGAGGAGGACTGGTTGTAGGAGCCGGCCTTGAAGTACTGCTTGTACTGCTGGAACGACGACGGGATGCCGTAGTGGGTGGTGGTGCCGTCGACGGTCAGGTCGATGGTGTTCCCGCCGGAGACGGCGATGGTGTAGTTCCAGGTCTTGCCCACCGCCACGTGTCCCACGGGGTGCGTGGTCTGTCCGCCGGACGGTGAGTTCTCCGTGCCGAGGACGATGTCGCCGTTCGCACGGTAGTACAGCTCCAGCAGCGGCTTGGTGGAGGAGCCGCCGCTGCCGAGGTGGATCTGCCCGACGCACACGTTCTTCGTCACGGACACCACGCGCAGGGTCGCGCTCATCCGGTGCGAGCCGGACAGCGCCCAGTCGGCGGCGCTGCCGTCGCGGTTCATCTCGCGCAGTTCGGAGCGGGCGTAGTGGGAGTTCGGCGTCGTCACGCCCTTCTCGGGCGCCCAGAAGGTCATGGCCCCGTCACGGGTGTCGGTGTAGAAGTACGCGTCCTGGTAACCGTCTGCGCCCTGGAGCCGGGACGACGGGACGGTGGTCGGGTGGCCGGGGGAGCCGACGGGCTCCTGCAGCTCCCAGACCGACAGGTCGAAGTTGCCGCCGGGTGCCGCATGCGCGTCGGCGGCGCTCGCGCGGGGGCCGGCGAGCAGGGTGAGCGCGAGGGTGAGACAGGCGGTGGTCGGCGTCGCGAGGAGCCGGGTCCGGATCATGTGGGGGGTCCCTTCGTCGGACCAAGGGTGCGTTCAGAAACGTGAACTCTGAACGCATCCTTGGTCGCCGGTGACCCGAGAAGCTAGAGGTCTGAACCAGACACGTCAAGAGCTTCAGCAGGCGCCCTCGTCCTGCCACGGGCCCCATTCCGAGGCGCCGGGCACCTCGTTCTGGGTCCACCACTTGGCCTTCCAGTTGTGCTTGCTGTAGGAGACCTCGTTCCCCTGGGTGTACACCGCCGTTGAGCTCCACCCGGCCTTGCAGGACGTCGGCGTCGGCGTGGGGGTCGGCGTCGGTGTGGTGGTGGGCGGGGTGACGCCGGCGAACTTCACCGAGTACGTCGCGAAGCCCCAGGGGTTCTGGGTGACGCTGGAGCATGTCCCGGACGTACGGCCGCCGTTGTCGGGTGGGCTGCACTGCCGGTCCCGGTTCAGGGACCAGAACGTGAACCGGTCCATGTGGTGGCTCGTCGCGTAGTCCAGCACGGTCTGGAAGTCGGCCTGGGTGAAGTACTCACCGGTGTCGCTGCGACCGTTCATGCCGGAGAAGCCCTCGTGGGCGTACGCGGTCGCCTGGTCCCAGCCGAAGGTCGACTGCAGGATCGCGTTGAAGTTGGTCAGCGCGCTGGTCTGGCTCGCCGCGCCGTTGAAGCCGCCGTCGAAGGGCATGATGGAGAAGTTGTTCGGGGTGAACCCCTGGGACTTGGCCTCCAGCAGCATCTGCTTGCCGAACCAGCCGGTGCCGTCCGCGGTGCCGGCCGTGGTCACGGAGACGTACAGGCCGGGGTTGTTCTGCTGGAGGATCTTGGCCGCGCCGATCTCGTTCCTGACGGCCGCCGTGTTCTCGTACTCCGGCTCCTCCAGGTCGAAGTCGATGGCGTGCAGCCCGTACTTGGTGATGACCTGCTGGTACGCCGCCGCCGCGGACGCCGCGTCGGCGCAGGCCTGGCCGAGCTTGGTGCCGCCGTAGCCGCCGATGGAGACCGACACGTCACCGCCCTTGGCGCGGATCGTGCTGATCGTCGACTGCACCGCGGTGTCCGAGGAGACGGGCGCGGTGCCGCCCCAGGTGGGCGAGCAGCCACCGCCGTCGGGGGCGAGGACGAACGCCAGCTGGAACGCCTTGAGGCCGGTGGCGTCCATGATGGCCGCCGGGTCCGGCGGGTCGTTGTCCAGCGGCATCAGATACGGGGCGGCGGCGTACCAGCGGTTGCCGAGCGCGGTGGTCGCGCCCGAGGCGTTGCCCGCGACGAACGCGGCGGTGCCCGCGGCGGCGAGCGTGACGGCCGTCGCCGCGCCCAGACATGCCCGAAGAGGTCTCACTGCGTGCCTCCGGAGGGTGGGGGTGGGGAGGTCCCCTGAGCGGGGAGCCCCACCCTCCGGGAGCTGTTGCGGTCACGTCAATAAGTTGGACTAGACCAACAGATGCTTTGGACTAGACCATACGATCTCTTTACCTCCCGTCGACCAGTCGCACCGTGAGCCCCCGGTCCAGTGGCAGGCTCGGCGTGGTGACGGTCGTGACGTGGGTGACCGGATCGAACGACCAGGCGGAGGCGGGGAGTCGGCGTCCGTCGAGGAGTACCCTGGCGGGCGCCTGGCCGCCGTGCACGGTGAACCGGTAGCCGCGGGCGTCCACCTTGCCCGCGTACTCGCCCCTGCTCGCGCCCACGGAGACGGTCGTCCCACGGCCGTCGTCCCGCATCGACACCCGCTGGGTGGCGGCCGCGCCCTTGGCGAAGTCACGGGTCACCCCGTCGTCCTCGTACAGCGTGTAGCGGCTCGTGCCGTGGGCCGCCGGATACAGGTCCCAGTCCAGCTCGTGCCGGTCCCGGGTCTGCCAGCTCGTCGTCCCCTTCGGCCACATCGGTACGATCGCGCCCTCGCGCACGAACAGCGGGAGCGTGTCGAGCGGGGCGTGGTAGCCGTTGATCGTGGTCGGGCCCTGGTAGGTGCGGCCGGTCCGGTAGTCGGTCCAGGTGCCCTTCGGCAGGTAGATGCCGTCGCGGGTGTCGGAGTCCTGGTAGACCGGGGCGACGAGGAAGTCGGGGCCCGACAGGAACTCGTACTTCGCGCCGTCCCCGAGGGTGCCGGGGTCGTCCGGATACTCCAGCCACAGCGGCCGGACCGCGCCCACACCCGTCTTCGCCGCCTCGGCCGACAACGTGTACATGTACGGCAGCAGCCGCTCCTTGAGCTGCAGGTACGTGCGGTTGATCGAGGTGTACGGCTCGCCGTCGAGCCAGGGCTGCTGGTCGGCGGGCTTGCCGGTGGTGACGTCGCTCGCCCAGCCGTCCATGGTCATGACGGCCGGCAGGAACGCCTTCCACTGCAGGTCGCGGGCGTACATCTTGGCGTCGTGGCGGTAGATGCTGCCCACGTCACCGGTGTTGTAGGAGATGCCGGACAGGGTGGCGCCGGCGTAGGTCGGGATCTGCCAGCGGATGTAGTCCCAGGACAGCTTCTGGTCGCCGCTCCACAGCACGCCGCAGCGCTGGGCGCCCGCCCAGGACACCGGCAGCCACACGAAGCCGCGCGCGTCGCTGTTGTCCTCGATGCCCTTCTTGGCGGCGTCGCACGCGTCGAGTGCGAACTTGTAGCCGTTGCCGACCCAGGCCACGTCCAGCTTGGCCACCCGCTGGCCCGCCTTGACCTGGTCGGCCAGCTTGTCGATGCCGTCCTGGGTCCACAGGCCGAGCTGGGCGTGGTGGTCCTGCAGGCCCTTGCCGGTCTGCTCCAGGTTCTCGTACCCGCAGCCGTAGCCGTCGTTGACCAGCATCCAGCCGAGCGGCATCTGGTGCTGCGTGTACCCGTCGGCGATCTTCAGCGCGTCCAGGGTGTGCCGCTCGCCCCGGTTGGCGTTGTGCAGGTAGCAGTCGGAGTCGCCGGGTTCGAGGCCGTACACCGGTGGCATGAAGGGCTTGCCCACCAGCGCCGTGTACTTGCCGATCACCTGTTTGGCGTCACCGAGGAAGTAGTAGGCGTCCAGGCGCCGTTCCTGCTGGCCGGTGGTCACGGGCTCGGCGAAGGTGTACACACCCGGGGCGAAGGTGTTGCGGAAGACGCCGTAGCCCGCGCTGGAGAGGTAGAAGGGCTGGGAGTTGTTGTAGCCGCCCTCGTTCCAGTCGAAGCTGTTGGACACGTACATCGTCTGCCCGCGGTGCGAGAAGCTGCCGTTCTGCTCTCCGCCGCCGAAGAACTGCTCGTCCGCGCCGCGCACGAGGCTCTGCCGCATGCCGCCGGTCGACCAGCGCAGCGGCTTGTCCTCCTGCCAGATCCGGGTGCGGTTGTCGGGTCTGTACAGCCCGAAGCGCAGTGGGCTCTTGTACACGCGCAGGACGGCCTGCGGGGAGCGGATGCCGTAGTAGTCGCCCGCGTCGAAGGACGAGGTGTGCCGCTCGGGGGCGGGCTGCCCGCGCACGATGGCGGTGCCCGCGGGATCGCTCAGCGAGCCGGACGGGTCGGCCTGCAGCCGCAGTTGACCGCCGGTCAGGAAGTCCGCCCGCGCGGTGAGCCGCCCGGCCTCGACGGTGTAACTTCCGTCGCCGCCCGAGAAGGACGTGAGGTCGCCGGCGTCCGTGGTGGCGGGCAGGTACGCGGTGCCGGTGAAGGAGTCGTCGTGCACGTCGTACGGCACGACCACCACGTGGTACGTCCCCGACGCCCGCGGGATCACCGTGGCCTCGGGGTCGGCGGTGCCCGCGCTGGACGCCACCTGCTTGCCGTGGTCGTCGTACACGTACAGGTCGAAGTCGTCGGAGGGCTTCTCCCACTTCACCGACAGCGGGACGCCACCCTCGGGGTTGTCGTCCCAGTAGCCGTCCGGCACCGAGACGGTCAGGTCGAAACGGTCGCAGACCTTGTTGTCCGGGTCGGTCGCGGCATCCGGACAGCTCTCGGTGCCGCCGCCGGTGCCCTTGGGGTAGGCCGGGCTCTGCCAGCTGACGCTGCCGTGAGCGGGGTCGAGTACGGCCCCGGTCGCGGTGGCGGCCCGGGCGGGCGCCGGGGCGGCGAGCGCGGTTCCCGCCAGGGCGGCGGCCAGCCCCAGCGGTACCCAGGCCGGCCACGGCACACGGTGGCGCAGTCTTCGCGGTCTTTGCACGGCGGAACAGCTCCCCTCGCAGCACTGCGGACTGACTGTTCTTGCTCTTGGTGCTCATAAGCGCTCGAAACGAGCATCAATCGAGCAACTTCAAGCAGGAAGACTCGGGGCTGATGCAGGTTCATGTCAAGAGCGCGGCCCGTCACGGCCGAAGGGCCGGGGTGCCGGGGGTATGGGAGGAAGCTCGCTGCCCAGGGGCGAAGCTCTTTACAAAGGGTTGTCCCGGATATCCGCGTACCCGTGGCGGACCGTCCGTCGCCTGAGGCACCCTTGACAGTGTGCGTACTGTTTCGCCACGTTTGAGCAGTCGCGCACGGAGGGGATTCGGCGCACATCGGTACCTAGGGCAGGACGCGCCCGGCGCGTCATGGGGGGAGCGGTCGCCCATGCGATCCATGAGCCATGATTCACACGCCTCACCGACCCGTGCCGCCTCGGGCACACCGCTCGCGGAGCCTGCGGAAGGGCGGTCGAACTGAGGTGGAGATCACCATCCACAGACCCGGCGAGCTGACGCCCGAGCTGTGCGGGGCCTGGCACCGCGCCATGGACGAGTCGCCCGAGTACGCCAACCCCTTTCTCGCGCCGGAGTTCGCGATCGGCGTCGGCCACTACCGCAGCGGTGCCCGGGTGGCGGTGCTGCGCGAGGGTGCGGAACCCGCCGGCTTCTTCCCGTACGAGCGGGGGCCGCTCGGCACCGGACGGGCCATCGGGCTCGGCCTGTCCGACTGCCAGGCGCTCGTGCACCGTCCCGGGGTGACCTGGGACGCCGGGGAACTGCTGCGGGCCTGCCGGCTCAGCATCTTCGAGTTCGACCATCTCGTCCAGGAACAGCGGCCGTTCGCGCCGCACGTCACCGGCACCTTCGCCTCCCCGGTCATCGATGTGAAGCCCGGCGACGGCGGCTATGCGGAGTGGCTGCGCGGCACCTATCCGGGGCTGGCCAAGACGACGCTGAAGAAGGAACGGCGGCTCGGCCGGGACATCGGCGAGGTGCGGTTCGAGTTCGACGAGCGCGACCCGAAGGTGCTGCGCACGCTCATGCGGTGGAAGTCCGCGCAGTACCGCAGGACCGGCCGCATGGACCGCTTCTCCCGGCCGTGGATCGTCGGCCTGGTCGACCATCTCTTCCGGGTGCGCGAGGAGCACTTCACCGGGGTGCTGTCCGTGCTGTACGCGGGCGACCGGCCGGTCGCGGCCCACTTCGGCCCCCGGTCGGGCACGGTGCTGGCCGCCTGGTTCACCGCCTACGACCCCGAACTGCCCGCCTACTCACCAGGGTTGATGATGCATCTGAGGACCGCCGAGGCGGCTGCCCGGCACGGTGTGACCCTCGTGGACCTCGGGCGCGGCGACAAGGAGTACAAGGACTGGCTGAAGACCCGTGAACTGCGGGTCGCCGAGGGCTTCGCGGCCCGTCCGCACCCGGTGGCGCTGGCCCAGCGGCTGTGGCGCCGGCCGGTGCGCGGACTGCGGAACACGGTACTGGCCCATCCGGGGCTGCGTGATCCGGCCGACCGTCTGCTGAGGACCGCGGGCAGGCTCCGCACCCAGGGCGGGGCGCCTTCCCAGGCCACCCGGGGGGACGGGCTTCCGGAGCGGTAACCGCGGGCAGGTTCTCGGTAACTACTGACAGGTTCTCGTCAAGACTTTCCCAAGTGTCTGATGTCGTCGCCCCCCCGTGGTCGGGTCTCCTGCGTCAGCAGTCTCGCTGCACCTCGGGAGGTCCTTGGTGTCCCTGCCAACCCACAGAAGACGGTGGCTGGCCGTCTGCGCGCTCACCGCTTCCGCGGCCCTCGTCGCGATACCCCCGTCCGCCGCCTCGGGACGGGGTGCCGGCCCCTTCGGAGCCCGCACACTCGGCCAACTCGCCAAGGAACGCGAGCAGTCGGTGGGCGCCGCATCACCGCACCTGACGGCGGACGACGACGACGGCAACGAGGCGGACGAGATAGCCGAAGGCGCGGACCAGTACGCCGAGGCCCGCACCTCACCGGGTGTCGTCGCACCGGGCGCGTACGGTGCCGCCTGGCGCGACCTCTCCCGCCTCAAGAGCACCGGCGGCGGCTGGCGCAACATCACCGACCTGCCGTACGACTCCGACGACCCGCGCTACCGCGACATCGACTCCAACTCCAGCGGCGGAAGCGGAAAGGTCACCGGCCGGATGGCGGCGATCGCCGCCGACGACGACGGTTACGTCTACGCGGGCAGCGCCGGCGGCGGGGTGTGGCGCTCGCGCACCGGCGGCGGCCACTGGCAGCCCGTCAGCGACCGGCTGCCCGCCCAGTCCACCGGCGCCCTCGCCCTCGACGGGTCCGGCCGCCTCTGGCTCGGCACCGGCGAGGCCACCACCAACTCCGACGCCTACCTCGGCAGCGGCGTCTACGTCCTCGCGCACCCGCACCACGGCACCTTCTCCGCACGCAGCCGGGTCGGCGGCGACGAGCTGGAGAGCACCACCATCCACGAACTGCGCTTCGGCGGCGGCAAGGTGTGGGCCGCCACCAGCGAGGGCGTGTGGAGCCACTCCACCCAGAAGCTGAGCGGCGCCTGGAAGCTGGAGTTCGCGCCCCACCCCGACTTCCTGCCGGGCGGTTCCCAGGCCGACGACCCGGGCGCCCCGTACAAGAACATCGCCAACGACATCGCCATCGATCCGAAGGACCCGTCCAAGGTGGTCCTGGCCGTCGGCTGGCGCGGCGGCGACGACTACAACGGCTTCTACACCCGGGTGAACGGCGCCTGGACCCGGATCACCAGCGGCCTCGGTGACCTCCCGGCCGACGCGGACGACGTCGGCAACGTCACCTTCGCCCGCTCGGCCGACGGCTCCCGCTACTACGCCATCGACCAGTCCCCGAAGCAGCTCAGCACCAACCCGGACAGCGGCCTGGAGGGCATCTACGCCTCCGGTTCGCCGGCCGGCCCCTGGACGAAGATCGCCGACTACAAGGGCCTGGCCGCGGACAACTCGGCACTGACCTCGCCCGGTTACATGCCGGGCGTCCAGGCCTGGTACAACCAGTTCCTCACCGTCGACCCCGCCGACCCGCAGCACGTCTACGCGGGCCTGGAAGAGGTCTACGAGACCAAGGACGGCGGCGCGAACTGGTCCACGGTGGGCCCGTACTGGAACTTCGGCTTCTCCTGCTGGAGCATCGACCCCTCCCGGCAGACCGGCGCCTGCAACCCGACCACCCACTCCGACCAGCACGGCGTCGCGATCGGCCGGTACCACGGCAGGAGCTTCGTCTACGTCGGCAACGACGGCGGCGTCTACAAGCGCCCGGTCAACGGCGCCCAGGACGCCTCCGGCCACGCCACCGACTGGACCTCCCTCAACGACGGCACCATCGACACCCTGCAGTACTACTCCGTCGGCATCGGCAGGGACCTCGACCACGGCGGCCTGTCCGTCACCGGCGGCCTGCAGGACAACGGCCAGTCCGTCCTGCGCGGCGACGACAAGGTGATGGGCTCCGACTTCGGCGGTGACGGCGGCGACACCCTCACCGATCCGGCCAACGGCTGCAACATCGCCCAGGAGTACGTCTACCTCGCCGTCCAGGTCACCCAGAACTGCGCCGTGAACGACGGCAGCTGGACCACCGACCCGGGCAAGGCCACCTCGTACGCCGTGGCCCCGCCCGACAACGCCACCAGCGAGGCCCGCTTCATCGCCCCGCTCGCGGCGGACATGAAGAACGGGGACGTCTGGATCGCCGGCGGCCGGCACATCTGGGTCCAGACCCACGGGTACGCCATCCGCAGCGGCACGGAGTGGACCAGCGTCCACGACCTCGGCGCGGGCCGCACCGCGACCGCCGTCGCCGCGTCCGGCGGCAAGATCTACGCCGCCTGGTGCGGCCCCTGCAACAACCAGGGCTTCGCCCGCGGCATCGCCGTCGGCAACGCGGACGGCCGCGGCTGGCACGACATCAGCCTGCCGGCCGACGGCACCGTACCCAACCGCTACCTCAGTGGCTTCGCCGTCGACCCGAAGAACGCCGACCATGTCTTCCTCGCCGTCAACGGCTTCTCGCGGCACTGGACCGAGGGCCCGGGCGCGGGCGTCGGCCATGTCTTCGAGTCCACCGACGGCGGCACCACCTGGAAGGACATCTCGGCCAACCTGCCCGACGTGCCCACCGACTCCGCGCTGGTGACGGCGGACGGCGGCCTCGCCGTCGCCACCGACCTAGGGGTCGTCTACCGCGCGCCGGGCCACACCTCATGGGAGCGGATCGGCAGGCTGCCGGCCGTGGCCGTCCTCCAGCTCAAGGCGGGCCCCGACGGCCGTACGCTGTACGCCGCCACGCACGGCCGGGGGATCTACACCGTGAGGGTGCGAGACCTCCACTGACGGCCGAGGGCAGGGTGGCACCGGGCACCTCCGGGGCCACCCTGCCCGCCGCCAGGGCGCTCAGCCGCCGCGGACCGCCCGCCCGACCTCCGTGCGCAGCTCCACGAAACCCGGCAGGCTCCGGGTGGTGAGCTGGTCACGCTCGCCGGGCAGGCCGACCGGCAGGTCCCGCACCACGCGGGAGCCGGGGCCGGGGGACAGGACGACGACGCGGTCGCCGACGTACACGCTCTCGTCGATGTCGTGGGTGACGAACACGATGATCGAGTCACGGTCCCGATGGAGCTCCAGCAGCAGGTCCTCCAGATCCTCGCGGGTGCCCGCGTCCAGCGAACCGAACGGCTCGTCCATCAGCAGCAGGGACGGCCGGCAGACCAGGGCACGCGCGAGGGCGACGCGCTGCTGCATGCCGCCGGACAGCTCATGGGGATGGCGCCGGGCGGCCCCGCGCAGGCCGACGCGTTCCAGGATCGTCTCGGCCTCGGCCCGGCGGGCCGCGCGCCCGAGGCCCCGGCGGCGCAGCGGCAGGGCCACGTTGTCGCGGACGGTGAGCCACGGCAGCAGCGAACGGCCGTACTCCTGGAAGACGACGGCGAGCCGCTCCGGTACGCCGCTCACCGGTGTCCCGTCGATCGTGATCGTGCCCTCCTGGGCGGGCAGCAGCCCGGCGATGGTGCGCAGCAGCGTGGACTTGCCGCAGCCGGAGGGCCCGACCACGCTGAGGAGCTGGCCGTCGGGCACGGTGAGGCTGATGCCGTCGAGGACGTGCTGGTCGCCGAAGTGCCGGCTGACGGAGTCGAGGCACAGCATCCCGTCACCCGGCCCAGGGCTCGTACAGCGTGCCCGCGCTGCCGGTGACCGGCACGTGCAGCAGGAACGGTCCCGTGTCGTCGTCCAGGCCCAGGGCGTGGTCCAGGGCGGTCGGCAGCTCCCCGGGCTGTCCGGCGCGGGCCGCCGGGCAGCCGAAGGACCGCGCGAGGGTCACGAAGTCGATGCCCGCGATGTCCGTGCCGGGCACGGGCGCGATGCCGATCCGGCGGCCCAGCGCGCGCACGGCCGCGTAACCGCCGTTGTCCAGCAGGACGTAGGTGACCGGTGCCGTGTGCCGGGCCGCGGTCCACAGGGCCTGCACCGAGTACAGTGCCGAGCCGTCACCGACCACGCACACCACGCGCCGCCGGTCGGCGAGCGCCCGGCCGACCGCGAGGGGCAGGCCCCAGCCGAGCGCCCCGCTGCCCGTGGTGAGGAAGCCGCCGCTCGACTCGACGGGCACGCGTGCGTGGAGCGTGTCGCGGTGGCTCGGCGCCTCCTCGACCAGGACCCGGTCGCGCGGCAGGCGGGCGCGCAGCAGGTCGAAGAACAGCTCCGGGGTGATGTGTCCCTCGGCGCGGGCCGGCGCGGGGGCCGGCCGGGGTGGGGGCGGGTCGCGGTCGGAGTCCCTCAGCAACGCCGTGAGCCGGGCGAGGGCGGGCCGCAGGGTGGTGAGGATGCTGGTGCCGGTGGGCAGCCAGGCGGCCTGGCCGGGATCGCAGTCCAGATGGAACAGTTCGGTGCCGGCCGCGAGCGGCGGCCCGTCGTCCGCCACGTGATAGGTGAAGACCGGTGCGCCCAGGGCGACCACCACGTCGTACGGGGCGAGCCGCGCGGCCAGTTGCCGGGCCGTCGGCGGCAGGAACCCCTGGAACAGCGGATGCGACTCCGGGAAGCCGGAGCGGCCGGAGAGCGGGCTGATCCACACCCCGGCCCGGATCCGCTCGGCCAGCGTCCGTACCAGGTCCAGCGCGTCCTCGTCGTCCACGCCGGGGCCCACCACCAGTGCCGGGCGCGCACAGGAGCCCAGCCGGGCGGCGAGCGCGTCGAGCGCGTCCGGGGCGGCCGTGAACGCCGTGTGCACGGTGCGGGGCGCGACGGGTCCGGCGGGCCGGTCCCAGTCGTCCTCGGGCACGGACACGAACACCGGGCCGCGCGGAGGCGTCATCGCGAGCCGGTGCGCCTCGGCCAGCACGGCCGGCACGTCCTCGGCCCGCTCCGGCTGGCGGGCGGACTTCACGTACGGGCGCGGGAACAGGGCCGGTTCGTCCGCGCCGAGGAACGGCCGCAGCTGGATGAGGGAGCGCGCCTGCTGACCCGCCACGATCACCAGCGGCACCCGGTCGCGGAACGCGTTGAACACCGCGCCGAGCGCGTGCCCCACCCCGCCGGCCGAATGCAGACTGACGAAGGCGGCGCGCCGGGTGCCCAGGGCGTGTCCGGCCGCCAGGCCGACGGCGACGGACTCCTGCAGACCCAGCACATAGGTGAAGTCGTCCGGCCAGTCGCGGAACATCCGCAGTTCCGTGGAGCCCGGATTGCCGAAGACCGTGGTCATGCCGGTGGCGCGCAGCAACCCCACGACCGCCTCACGCACCGTACCCGTCGTCATGCCGTCCTCCCCGCGGACGCCGTCGGGCCGACGAGCCGCTTCTCGATCGCCAGCAGTCCGGTGTTGAGCAGATGTCCGAGCGCTCCCAGCAGCACCAGCACCGCCCACACCGTGAGCAGGTCGGAGCGGGTCTGGGCGTCGGTGAGCGTGAAGCCGATGCCGTTGTCGCTGCCCGGCAGCAGCTCCGAGAACACCATCAGGATCAGGCACAGCGACAGGCTGAGCCGCAGCCCCGCGAAGATCCTGGGCAGTGCCGAGGGCAGGATCAGGAACCACAGCCGCTCGGGTGCCGTCAGCCGCAGCACGGCCGCCACCTGAAGCCGCAGCGGGTCGGTGGCCCGGGCGCCCTCGGCCGAGTTGACCAGCACCGGCCACACGGCACTGAACACGATCGACGCCACCTGCATGGGCGTACCGAAATCGAAGACCACGACGAACACCGGCACCAGCGCGGGCGGCGGTACGGCCCGGGCGAACTGGAGCACCGGGTTGCACAGCGCGTACACCCGCGGCGAGCGGCCCACCGCGATCCCCAGGACCGTCCCCGCGACGGCGGCGAGCACGAACCCGGACGCCATCCGGCCCAGGCTCGGCAGGATGGTGTCGACGGCGGCCGGGGTGAGGAACAGATGGCCGGCGCTCCCGGAGAACCACAGCTCGCGGGCGTGCCGGGCGATCCGCAGCGGCGGCGGGAAGTACACGCTGTCCCGCGCCCGGGCGGCCGCCTCCCAGCAGGCGACGGCGACGAGCAGCACGGCCCAGCGCAGCACCAGGGGAAGCGCGGTACGCCTCACCGCCGCACCCCCTTCCGCAACCGCCCCGTGCTTTCCCGTGGTTCGAGCGCCCAGGCGAACAACCGCCGCTCCGCCCCGACCAGTACGCCGTTGATCACCAGCCCCAGGGCCCCCGCCCACACCACCCCCGCCAGGACGTCCACGGTGCCGTCCGTCGCCGTCTCCGCCTGGGCGATGAAGATCCCGAGACCCTCGCCGAAGCCGGAGAGGATCTCCGTCGCGACGGCGAGGATCAGGGCGACCGCGGCCGAGATCCGCACACCGGCGGCGATGAACGGAGCGGTGGCCGGCAACTCCACCCGCAGCAGCACCGCGAGCCGACCGAACCCGAAGGCGCGCAGGGTGTCCTTGGCCAGCGGATCGGTCTCGCCGAGTCCGTAGACGGTGTTGAACAGCACCGGCCACAGCGAGGCGTACGCGATCAGCGTCACCTCCGTCTGCGTGCCCGACCCGAGCAGCAGCGACACCAGCGGGATCAGCGCGACGGACGGCAGGGGCCGCAGGAACTCGATCAGCGCGCGGGCGGCGGCCTCCACGACCGGTACCGCACCCAGCAGCAGCCCCAGCGGTACGGCGATCGCGCAGGCGAGACCGAGGCCCAGCGCCCACGCCCGCAGGGTCACGCCGATCCCGTCGAGAAAGGCCGGGTCACCCGCCAGCCGGACGGCACGGACGAGGACTTCGGAGGCGGGCGGCAGATAGCTGCGCCGTACGAACCCGGCCCGGGCGACCGCCTCGCAGACTCCGAAGGCCGCCGCCGAGCCGAGCAGACCGAGCAGCACGTCCTGACGCCGGGTCATTTCACCAGCAGCGGTGCCGGATCGACGTCCTTCTTCAGCAGCCCTTGGGCGCGCATGAGCCGGATCAGCCGGCGCAGCGCGGCCGGGTCGGCGGTCGCCGGATAGGCGGGCAGATGGATCGACTCGGCCTGGGCCGCGCTGACCTTGGCGTACTTCGGCAGTTCCGTGCGGACCGCACCCGGATCCCCGGCGGCGAGCCGGGAGGCCGCTTCGACGGCGCGCCGGAAGCCCGCGGCGGCCTTCGGATGCTTGTCGACGAAGTCACGCGTGGTGATGTACCCGCTGGCGGGCAGGCCCCGCGCCGGGCCCGATCCGGCGTCCAGCAGCACCCGGGCGCCCGACGCGCCCTGGATGGCGGTGTCGAAGGGCTCGACGGCGTGTACGGCGTCCACCTGGCCCCGGTCCAGGGCGGGCCCCATCTGCGGGAACAGGATCTGCCGGTAGACGGGCCGCCCGGCGCCCCGTGCGTCGAGGATCGCGTTCAGGGTCAGGGACTGGATGTTGTTCAGGACGGCGACGGCGACCTTCTTGCCGGCGAGGTCCGCGGGCGACTTCAGGGCGGAGTCCCCGGACACGAGGACGTCCATCATGTGCGGGGCGATCCGGACGCCCTCGGCGAGGATGCGCAGGTCCAGGGTGTGCTTCTCGTACGCCTGGAAGTAGGTGACGTAGTTCGCGCTCGCGATCACGTCCACCTGGCCCTTGAGCAGGGCGGGCAGCGCCTGGATGCTCTGCTGGACGGGCTGGACGCGCACGTCCAGGCCCTCCTTGGCGAACAGCCCGCGGTCCCGGGCGAGATAGAGGGCGGCCGAGTCGGTGAGCGGCAGCGCCGCCACGGTCAGCTGCTGCCGCCCGTCGCCGGAGGGCGACTTCCCGCCGCCGTCGCAGCCCACGAGGACCAGTGCCGCGGCGGCGGCGAGCGCGGCGAGGCGTTTCATTCCCGGTCGTGATCGGCGTAAAGGCATACGGGCATGACTACCCCGCATGTGTCTTGATCGCCCCAGGGCGTCGGGGGGTTTCGGGACTTTCGGAGGGTGACGAACCGGGCGCCGTGCCAGAGCCGTTGGGCAGCGGGGGCCGGGGCGGGCAGGCCCGCCGCACGGCGCTGCCAGGCCCGTCCCGGCACAGGGGGCGTCCGGGTGGCGGGCACAGCCGGTGGCCCGCGCCCGGCTCCTCGTCGCTCACCGAGAGGACTCCACCCGGGGGCCGGGCGGGGTACCTCCCGGGCGGGGCGATGGCGGTCAGGCCGGTGGGCCGGCGATGCGCAGGGCCGTCGTGGCAGGGGGCGCAGCGGTGTCGGTGGTGCCGGCGACGTCCGTCCACCAGTCGGCGCCGTCCTCGATGTACCGCAGCAGGACGCCCTCGCGGATCGCCCACGGGCAGACGACGGCCCCGCGCAGCCCCATCAGCTTCAGCGCCGTGTGCCCGACGACCGCCCCGGCCAGACTCTGCTCGGCGCGCGGCGCGGAGATCCCGGGCAGCTGGGCACGCTCGGCGGCGGGCAGCGCGGCGAGAGTACGGGCCGCCTCGCGCAGGTCCCGACAGCGCATGTCCCGCCGTACGAACGGGCCGTACCGCCCCGGCGCCGCACCGCACAGCCGGGCCAGCTGCTGGAACGTACGGGAGCTGACCGCGGCGGTACGCGGCCGTTCCCAGCGGATCCGCGAGGCCACGTCCCGCAGCTCGTGGCGTATCCGGCGGCGCAGTTCCTTCAGTTCCGCCGGCCCCGGCGGGTCCTGGTCGGACAGGTACTCCCGCGTGAGCCGGTTCGCGCCGAGCGGCAGGGAGGCGGCGAAGTCGGGCAGCCGGCCCCGGCCGAAGGCCACCTCCAGGGAGCCGCCGCCGATGTCGAGCACCGCGAGCGGGCCGGCGTGCCAGCCCAGCCAGCGCCGGGCCGCCAGGAACGTCAGGTCGGCCTCGGTCTCACCGGGCAGCGTGCACATGCGGATCCCGGTGCCCGCCGCGACCCGTCGCAGCACCTCCTGCCGGTTCGGAGCGTTCCGCACCACCGCGGTCGCGAAGGCCAGCGGTCCTGCCGCGCTCCACGTCCGTGCCGTGGCACCGGCCGCGGCCACCGCCTTGACCAGCAGCTCCACCGCCTCGTCGGTGATGGTGCCGTCCGGACCGACGTGTTCGGACAGGCGCAGCTTCCACTTGACGGTGTGCACCGGCAGCGGAACACCGCCCTCCACGTCGGCGATCACCAACCGGACCGTGTTCGACCCCGCATCCACCACGCTCACCCGCATGGCCGGGAAGTACCCACTCCTCCGGCGGCAACCCCTCGCACAGGGGGCGCGCCTGTGCACAGCAGCAGGCCCGCATGCTCCCCGGGAACGGCTCGCGGGACAGTCGGAGGCGGGCCAGGAGCGGGCCGCGCACGGGCCGGTGTCCACCGGACGCCGGCCCTACGGCAGCGTCCGGGCACATGCCCCGCACACAGCGTCCGCCGCAGCCCCGCACACCACCTCCGCCGCAGCCCCCGGCCGCCCGCAGCCGGGCCTTGGCTCCGTCGGCCGCCGCGAACCAGGTCTGCGCGAGAACGGTCACCGGCACCCCCGCGCGCCCCCAGCCGGGCGCTGTGCCAGGCGCTCGGACCCGTGACGGTCGCGCAGGACCCGGACGAGCTGCGTCCCCTGGCCCCCGGCACCCGTGAGCACCACACCGGGCGGCGCTTCCGCCGTCCGACACCCCTCGCCGCGCCCTGCCCGCGCGGACCCTGTCCGGATCTCGGCACCCGGCCCCCCGACCGGCCCGCCCCTGCCTTTAGATGGCCACCACCACACCACCGACGGCGCGAGGAGCGGCACTTGAGCGGGACGGATGCGACGAGGGTACTGGTGATCGGCGGCGGCATCGCGGGCACCGCGGCCGCGCTCGGACTGCACAAGGCCGGACACGACGTCACCGTGTACGAGGCACACCCCGACACGGCGGAGGACATCGGGGCGTTCCTCACCCTGGCGAGCAACGGCATGCGCGCCCTGGCCCAGCTCGACGCCACGGACGCCGTCACCGCCGTCGGTTTTCCGCTGACTTCGCTGCGGCTCCTCGACAGCCAGGGAGCCGAACTGACACACGCGCCGCTCGGCGAGATGGCCGACCCGGGCCTGCGGTACCGCTGTCTGCGGCGCGGCGAGCTGAACGCGGCCCTGCAGGGCGAGGCGGTCCGGCGCGGCATCCGGCTGAGCCACGGCGCCCGTCTGGTCGACGTCACGGACGGCCCGTACGGCGTCACCGCCCGGTTCGCCGACGGCGGCACCGCCGACGCGGACCTCGTCGTCGGCGCCGACGGGCTGAACTCCACCGTGCGCCGGATCCTCACCCCCGGCGTCGGGCCCGCCTACGCGGGGCAGCGGGTCTTCTACGGCTACAGCGGCGCCGCACCCGGCGCGGAGGGCACCGGCGTCATCACCATGGTGCGGGGCAGCGAGACCGCCTTCGGATACGCGGCCTCACCGACCGGGCAGACGTACTGGTTCGCCCGCGTGAGCACCGGACCCCTGCCCGCCGGAGCAGCCGCCCACCATGCCCCGTGGCGCGAGGAACTGCTGCCGCTGCTGCGCAAGGACCCCACGCCCGCCGCGGACATCGTCGCCGCGTCCCAGGGCCCCGTGATGGTCACCAACGCCACCGAGATGCCGCTCGGCGCGGTGTGGCAGAAGGGCCGCACCCTGCTCATCGGCGACGCGGCCCACGCGGCCTCCCCGGCGACCGGCCAGGGGGCCTCCATGGCCCTGGAGGACGCCGTCGTCCTCGCCAAGGCGCTGCGCGACCTGCCGGACCCGCAGGCCGCGTTCACCGCCTACGAGCGGCACCGCCGCCCCCGCGTGGAGCACAACATCACCGTCAGCGGCGGCCTCTCCCGCGGCACCCGCACGCCGTCCGGCCCGGCGCCCGTCGCGGCCCGTCCCGTCGAGCCGGAGGAGGCGCTGCTCCGCCAGCTGGCCTGGGACAGCCCGCTGCCCGCCGACCCGCCCGCGCGACCCTGACCGGCGGTCCGCGAGCGGACGTACGCGCGCGAAAGTGCAAGAGGCGGAGCACCGGAGTCCATTGCCGGGGAAACCGCCGGGCCGGATCGTTCCGTGCAACCGGCCCTTCGGCAACAAGGAGCACAGTTGCGACTCTCGAGCAGCGCAGGCGGCGCCCTGGCGGTGTTTTCGGCGACTGCCGCCCTGGTCCTGGGCGGCGGCACCGCCTCCCCGGCATCGGCCGTGACCCCCGCCGACGCCACCTACACCGTCACCGTGGGGGCCCCGGTGCCCTTCACCCACCCCACGGACACCCCCGCCAGTCCCTACCTCGACCGGGACGGCACCTTCCACTACCAGCAGTCCGCCGCGCTGTACGGCGCCAAGGACCCGCGCACCTGGGACTTCTACACCGGCAAGGACTTCGACACCGCCGCGTTCGACAAGACCCTCAGCAAGGCGGTGAACCCCGCCAACCCCGCGGACCGCAACGACGACACCACCTGGCGCTGCAACAACAGCCCCACCGGCCGCCAGGCGACGTACGCGCCGAGCGGCTCCGGCTACGCGCAGAAGAACTACTGCGACCTGTCCGGGGTGTGGGTCGACCCCGACACCGGTGCCTGGTACGGCCTGGTGCACAACGAGTTCACCCCGCAGCCCTTCGGCGACGGACTCCACTACGACGCCATCGACTACGCCGTCTCCACCGACCGGGGCCGCACCTGGACCGTCAAGGACCACGTGCTCACCTCCCCGTACAGCACCACACGCGGGGACACCGAGGCCTTCCCGAACCAGACGTACTCCTACGGCGACGGCGACCAGCGCCTCTTCGTCGACACCGCCTCCGGCTACTTCTACGTCTATTACGGCTCCCGGATCATCGACAAGAGCGGCGGCTGGAAGGCGTTCTACGAGCACGTGGCCCGCGCCCCGATCGCCGCCAAGATGGCCCCCGGCTCCTGGCGCAAGTGGTACGACGGCGCCTGGTCCCAGCCCGGCACCGGCGGCAGGGAGAGCGACATCGTCCCCGTCGACGCCGGCCACCCCACCGGCTACACCCCCGCCTCGGCCGAGTACGACCCGGCCAACACCGGCACCGCCGCCCAGCAGATCGCGGCCGGCAAGATGCCCCCGACCTCACCGCTGTTCGTCATGAACATCGCCTACGACGCCTATCTCGGGCTGTACATCGGCACACCCCAGGCCGTCGACCAGAGCGGGAACTCCCCGCAGTACCTCTACGCCACCGACGACCTGACCACCCAGAAGTGGCACCTCGTCGGCGACACCGGCGGCTACACCAACGCCTCCTGGTACCGCTGGTTCCTCGACAGCGCCAACCGCACCGGCTCCACGACCGTCGGCCGGTCCTTCCGCTCGTACTGCTCCTTCGGCTGCTCGCACGACTCCTCCGGCGAGTACGTCGACATCACCGTCGACACCGGGAAGCCCGCCGCCGCGCCCGTGGACACCGGCCGCCGCTACCGCATCGCCAGCGGCGCGGGGCGGATCCTCGCCCAGAAGGCCGGTGGCACCGCCACCACCTCGCTGGCCCGGCCCACCCGGTCCGGCCGCGACTCCTGGATCTTCACCCCGACCGGCGACGGAGCCTTCACCCTCGCCAACGCCGCGAGCGGCCGGCTGCTCGGCGTCGACTCCACCTCCGCCTCCGGCCGCGCCTGGGGCGCCCGGCCCACCGTCACCGCGGCCCCCGCCGGCGGGCCATCCGCCGGGCAGCAGTGGTTCGTGCTCCCGAACGCGTCCGGCGGCAGCTACCGCCTGGTCAACCGCTACAGCGGACTCGCGCTCGGCCTCTCGGGCCGTTCCGGCCGGCTCGCCGAGACCACACCGGTGCGCGACTGGACGGACCGTAGCGGGAGTTCCGTGGGAGCCGGACGCAGCGCCGCCGAACAGACCCTGTCCCTCACCGCGGCCTGAGCGCCGCGTACCGTGGACACAGGGGCGCCCAATCCCTGCGGCGGTCAGGGAACTTGCGGTTATCCTGCGCCCATGTCGATCATCAACGGGGAATCCGACGCCCGCCTGGCCGTGACCGCGGCCCAGGCGGGCGCCGCCGTGGTCCGAGAGCTCTACGGCAGCCGGCTCGCACGCTACGACAAGTCCGCCGGAGACTTCGCGACCGAGGCGGACCTCGCCGCCGAGCGGGCCATCCTGGACGTGCTGCGCGCCGCCCGCCCCGACGACGCCGTGACCGGCGAGGAGAGCGGTCGCTCCGGCGCCGCCGACGCACCTCGCCGCTGGCTCGTCGACCCGCTGTGCGGCACCCTCAACTACGCGGTGCGGAACATGCTCGTCGGCGTGAACGTCGCCCTGCGGGAGGGGGACAGGGTCACGGCCGCCGCGACCGCCGACCCGTTCAGCGGCGAGGTGTTCTGGACCGACGGCGACACCGCCCGGGTCCACGGCGACGGCGCCGACGAGCGGCTGACGCCCTGGCCCGGGTCCGCGCTGGTCGACGTCAACCTCGACCCGCCCTTCCCCAACGCCCCCGGATTCCACGCGACCCGGCTGCTCGCCGACCCGGGCTTCGCCGAACGCTTCCGGCCCCGGGTGGTCTCCAGCACCCTCGCCGTCGCCTGGGTCGCGGCCGGACGCAGGGCCGCCTACGTCACCGACGGCGACCTGCGCGACAGCGTGCACTTCGCGGCGGGCATCGCCCTGTGCGAGGCGGCCGGCTGCGTCGTGACCGGGCTGTACGGCGAACCCGTGCTCACCGGCGCGGGCGGACTGGTCGCGGCGGCCGACGCGGAGACCCACGCCGCACTGCTGCAGGTCATCAACCGCCTGGACGGGTAAGAGAGTTGACGGCGTTCTCGACGGATGCCGCGCCGTCTGATTGCCTATCCCGTCAACGCCCTGCCCCTGTCGGACGCCGACTGGCGGGACCACCACGGCGTCCGCTGGCCGGCCTTCGCCGAGGCCAAACGGCGCCACGACCCGCACCTCGTCCTGGCCCGGGGACACGGGATGCGGTTCTGAAGGGTGCCGCTCCCGAAGCGTCGACGGCGACGGCGTGCCCGTCACCGGCCTGGTCTTGTCCCCCCGAGCCGTACCGCAACCCGTCAGCCGTCCGACAGGGTCGCGTGCGGGGTACGCCGGTAGGTGTTCCGGTACAGGGCGGCGAAGCGGCCCGGGTGGTGGAAGCCCCAGCGGGCGGCGATCGACGTGACGGTCTCCCCGCCGCCGGGGTGGGCCGCCACCAGGTCGTGATGGGCGTGCGCGAGCCGTACCCGGCGCAGATGCGCCAGCGGGGTGGTGTCCAGGTGCCGCCGGAACGCGTACTGCAGGGCCCGGGCCGTCACATGGGCCGCCGCGGCGATGTCGGCCACCGTGACCGGCTGACCGGCGTGGTCGTCGATGTAGGCGAGGGCACGGCGCAGCATCTGAGGATGCGCGTCCCTGCGGTCGGTCGCGGTGGGCTCGGTCAGGACGGTGTTAGGGAAGGCGTTCAGGACGCTCGCCGCCAGGTACTGTCCGGCCGTCGCGGCGATCAGCGGCTGGTCGGCGGTCCCGGGATCGCACAGCACATGATCGCGCAGGTGGCCGATCGCGTGACCCAGCTGGCGGGCCGCGACCGCCGAGCGCGGCCGGTGGCCGGTCAGCCGTACCGGTCCTGAGCCGTCCGGACCGGCGGCCACCTGGGCGAGCAGCGCCGGATCCAGCATCGTGATGGTGTAGCGGGCGTGGTGGATCCGCCCCGAGTACGGCAGGTCGGGCGGCGCGAGCAGCACCACGTCACCCGGCCCGAAGGTGTCGTTCTCGACGCCCGGGAAGCCGTGGTCCCGCACCGTTCCCTCGTGCACCACGCACAGACAGACCCGGCCCAGTGGCGTCACCGAGTAGCTCATCTCGAAGTCGAGCGCGAGTTCGTCCACGCTCACCGGGGCGATGGCGCTGCGGCGGATCCGGGTGCGGGTGGCCTCGGGCGTGCTGCTGCCGATACGCATCCTGGCGTAGGCGCGGCTGAGGAAGTCTTCCGTCTCCGCCAGATCCGCGCTGTCGAAGGTGAGCGTGTCCATGCGTCGCGGATGCCCCCGAATCACCCGACTATGTAACACCTGACCAGGCACTTTTCGTTTTCCGTACGGCTGCCTGCCGGGGCGTTCGCCTGGTGGCTGGTGTCGGCCGGGCGGGCCGCGCAGGGTGGCGGCATGATCGGACACGACGAGCAGGCGGACCAGCTGGCGGCACTCCGGGAGGAGGTGGCCCAGCTGCGCCAAGCCGTGGCCTCGCACGCCCTGGTGGACCAGGCGATCGGCGTGGTCATCACCGCCGGCGGACTCCGCCCGGAACAGGGCTGGGAGGTGCTCAAGCAGGTCTCGCAGCACACGAACGTCAAACTCCGCGAGGTCGCCCGCTGGGTGGTCCTGTGGCCCTCCGGCGGCCGGTTCCCCGACGACATCCGCCGGGCCCTGTCCGCGGCGGTGGCCCGCGCCCGGGACGCCGAGCACGCCGCCGCGTCCGCGCCCGAGAGCGCCGGACAGGCCATGCGCTGCGGCCCGGTCGGCTGACGGGGGCGGCCGGGGTTTCGCATGGGCGCCGCGTGCAATGCGAAGGGGGCGCCCCGCGCGCGGGCCGTACCCTGCGCACGCCTGCGGAGGAGGTCCCCCAGGGCCCCGTGCGCCCTCGTGCACGGGGCCCCGGGGGAGTACCCGGGCAGCGCGGTGGAGCACGGCTTCCTCGTCTCCGACGCGGTGGACCCGCCGGGGGAGACCCCGCGGGTCACGGCCCGCCCATGACCGGGGCCGGGCCCTGACCGCAGGGCCGAGAGGCGGCCGTCGC
Source organism: Streptomyces durhamensis (assembly GCF_000725475.1). Taxonomy (NCBI): domain Bacteria; kingdom Bacillati; phylum Actinomycetota; class Actinomycetes; order Kitasatosporales; family Streptomycetaceae; genus Streptomyces; species Streptomyces durhamensis. The sequence continues at coordinate 14,029 of NZ_JNXR01000019.1, read as the reverse complement.
GTGCTCCGCTCCCCGGCGGCCCGTCCGGCGCTGACCGGCGCTTTCGAACTGCGGCGGCCGGGGCCAGCGCCTAAGGTGGCGGTGCGGGCAGCCGGGTGCTTGCCTGCTCGGGTCAAGAAACCGGCCCTGCTGACGAAATCACCCTCGGCAGGGGGTCATTGGCCCTGCTCGACGGTCCCCGGGTCCGGACGGAGGCGTCCGGCGGGCCAGCCGTCCCGGCTACGCGATGGGAGACGGCCCGACTTCACCCCGACCGGAGATCCTGTGCGATTCCCGGTTTCGGACGCACCGGCTCGGGGACCTCGGTACGAAGGCCGCGTCGACCCCTTTCTCCCGATGTGTTCGCGTGGTCGGTCGTATGCCCGGGTGTGGCCACCGCGCGTCGGACACCCCTCTTCGCCGGTGCCGGGCCCGCCCCCGTGACCAGCGAAGGAATGGTGGAGATGAGCGAGACGAACCCGCTGAAGCGAGCGGCGGACAAGGTGACGGACGCCCTGCGCGGTGACGGCACGGGCCCGGAGGAGGGGATCCCCGGCAAGCCCGGTCCCCGGACGCCGCCCGTCGCCGAGCCGACCGAACCCCATGAGCCGTACCCGCCCAAGCCCGACCAGACCGGCCCCGACACCGTCTCGCCCACCGGCCAGCCCACCGGCGCCGACCAGGCCCGGACGGCGCAGAGCGGCCGCTACCTGACCAACGCCCAGGGCACCCGGCTGTCCGACACGGACCACTCGCTCAAGGCGGGACCCCGTGGCCCGGTGCTCCTGCAGGACCACCACCTGCGGGAAAAGGTCATGCACTTCGACCACGAACGCATCCCCGAGCGTGTGGTCCACGCCCGCGGCGCCGGCGCGCACGGGGTCTTCCGCAGCTACGGCACGGCGGCGAACGTGACGAAGGCGGCCTTCCTCGCCGAGGACGTCGAGACGCCGGTGTTCGTCCGCTTCTCCACCGTGCTCGGCTCCCGGGGCTCCTCCGACACCGTCCGGGACACCCGCGGTTTCGCGACGAAGTTCTACACCAGCGAGGGCGTCTTCGACCTGGTCGGCAACAACATCCCGGTCTTCTTCATCCAGGACGCCATCAAGTTCCCGGACGTCGTGCACGCCGCCAAACCGCACCCCGACCGCGAGATCCCACAGGCGCAGAGCGCCCACGACACCTTCTGGGACTTCGTCACCCTGCACACCGAGGCCACCCACCACACCCTGTGGAACATGTCCGACCGCGGCATCCCCCGCTCGTACCGCACGATGGAGGGCTTCGGCGTCCACACCTTCCGCCTGGTCGACGCGGCCGGCGGGACGACGCTGGTGAAGTTCCACTGGAAGCCGAGGCTGGGCGTGCACTCGCTGGTGTGGGAGGAGGCCCAGATCGTCAACGGAGTCGACCCCGACTTCCACCGCCGCGACCTCGCCGACGCCATCGAGGCAGGCGCATACCCCGAGTGGGAGTTCGGCATCCAGACCTTCCCCGACACCCCCGACCAGACCTTCGAGGGCATCGACCTGCTGGACCCCACCAACATCGTCCCCGAGGAACTCGCCCCCGTTCAGCCCATCGGGCTGCTCACCCTGAACCGCAACCCGTCGAACTTCTTCGCCGAGACCGAGCAGGTCGCCTTCCACCCCGGCCACCTCGTCCCCGGCATCGACATCACCGACGACCCGCTGCTGTCCGGGCGGCTGTTCTCCTACCTGGACACCCAGATCACGCGCCTCGGCGGCCCCAACTTCGCGCAGATCCCGGTCAACCGGCCGCACGCACCCGTCAACGACATGCTGCGCGACGGCATGCACCAGACGGCCGTGCACCGGGGAGCGGCCCCCTATCGCCCCAACTCCCTCGACGGCGGTTGCCCGTTCACGGCCGGCGCCGACCTCGCGGCCTACGTCGAGGCTCCCGTACGGGTCCCGGAGGCGACGAAGGTCCGCGAGGCGCCGGCGTCGTTCGACGACCACTTCAGCCAGCCGCGCCGGTTCTGGCTCAGCATGAGCTCCGTGGAGCGTGAGCACATCATCGGCGCCTACACCTTCGAACTCGCCAAGTGCTACGAACAGTCCATCAGGGAACGGGCGTTGCAGGTGCTGGCGAACATCGACCCGGAGCTGTGCGCGGGCGTCGCCACCGGCCTCGGCCTGCCCGCGCCGGGGCCCACCGTGCCGCTGGCCGACGTCGCGCCCAGCCCCGCCCTGTCCCAGGTCGGGCACACCTGGCCCACCGACGGCCGGATCATCGGCATCGTCACCGGCCCCGACGGCGACCTGGACGGGGTACGGGCCGTACGCCAGGAGGTGCTGGACAGCGGCATGGTCCCGCTGGTCGTCGCGCCGACGGGCGGCACCCTCGGGACCGACGGGGACGCGCTGAACGTGCAGCGGACCTACGCCACGGCGCGGTCCGTGGAGTTCGACGCCCTGCTGGTGGCCGGCACCCCGGGCATCGGCACCGACGCCTACGGTGCCCGGGACGCCAAGGCGGGCCTGCCCACCGACCGAAGCGGCACGCCCGACCCGCGCGTGGGACTGCTGCTGGCGGAGGCGTACCGGCACGGCAAGGCCATCGGAGCCACCAAGGGCGCGCAGAGCGCGCTGGAGGCAGCCGGCATCCCCCTCGACGCGCCCGGTGTGATCGCCGGCGACGGCGCCGCCCCGGTGCTGCAGCAGCTCACCCAGCTGCTCGGCTCCCACCGGGTCTGGGACCGCTTCCCGTCCACCGCCTGACCGGCCGCGCGCCGGCGGCCGGGGCCGGGCCTGCGGACCCGCCCCGGACCTGGCCGCCGGCGCACGGCTGTCAGGTCCGGGTGGTGCGGCACAGCAACAGGCAGATGTCGTCGTCGTGTTCGGAGTCGTGCAGCATCGGCTTCAGCAGCGAGTCGGCCGCCGTCTCCAGGTCCTCCAGCTCGGCCGTGCCGAGCGCGCCCATGGCCTGGGCCAGCCGCTCGATGCCCGCGTCGATCCCGGCGGACCGCCGCTCCACCAGTCCGTCCGTGTACAGCGCGAGCGTCGAGCCCGCGGGCAGCTCGACGGTGTGCTCCTCGTACTCGTAGGGCACCGGGACGCCCAGCATGATGCCCGGCTTGGCCTCCAGCACCCGCACCTCGCCCGCCGGGCCGCGCACGACGCCCGGCGGATGCCCGGCGGCCGCCAAGACCACCCGTGCGTCCCCGGGCGTGAACCGGGCGAGGGCGCACGTCGCGTACAGCTCCGGCTGCTGGTGGCGCAGCATCCGGTGCAGCAGGGTGAGGATACGGGCCGGTCCGTTGCCCTCGACGGCGTACGCGCGCAGGGCGGTGCGCAGTTGGCCCATGATGACCGCCGCCCGCAGTCCGTGCCCCGTGACGTCTCCTATCACGGCCAGCACACTGCCGTCGGGCTGCGGGAAGGCGTCGTACCAGTCGCCGCCGATGTTCATCCCGTGCGTGGCCGGCAGATAGCGCGCGGCGAGCGCGAGGCCTCGGGTGGCGGGCAGCTCGGTGAGCTGGGCGCGCTGCAGTTCCTCGGCGACGTTGCGGTGCTGCTGGTACTGCCGGGCGTTGTCCAGCGCGATGCCCGCCCGACGGGCCAGCTCGACCAGCATCACCGTGGTGTCCGGGTCGAATCGGTCGCCGTGCGCGGCCAGCGTCAGCACCCCCTGCACCGCGCGCACACCGAGCGGCAGACACAGCAGCGGCCGGTCCGGCGACAGGGCCGAGGCCGGCAGGTCGTCCACGCCCGGCAGCCCGCCCGGTCGTGGACCCGCGTGCTGGGGCCGGCCGGTGCGGGCCGCCGTCACCGAGGCCGCCGCCCGCTCGGCCGGGGGCGTCCGCTCGTCGTCCACGAGCCACACGTCGACGTGCCGGGCGTACTCCGGGACCAGCAGCTCCGGCAGCCCGCGCAGGATGTCCTCGTGGTCCAGCGATTCGTTCAGGGCGGCGCTGGCGTCGGCGAGGAAGGTCAGCTGCCGCCGGGCGTTCTCCGCCTCCGCGCGGGCCGCCCGCTCGGCATCGAGCAGCTCGCGCTGTGCCAGCGCCGCCGCCTCCAGCTCGGCGTGCAGCGCGAGCACGCCCTGGTTGGTCTGGTGCAGCTCCTCCCGGTGGAACCGGATCAGCTCCTCCGTCTCCGCCAGCTGCGCGAGGACGGCGGCGGCGTCCTCGTCCGCGTCCAGGAGGGCCTCGGCGAGCCGGGCGTCGTCCACGTCGGCGGGCCCGGGCAGCGGACCGGTGACGGGGACGGCACAGGAGAGGGTGCGCTGCCACGGCTCGGGCCCGCACACCTCCACGTGCAGCGCGCCGTCGGCACGAGCCGTCACGGTCAGCTCCACCCGGCCCCCGTCCCGGCAGGGCCGCAGCCGCGCGCCGAGCGCGGCCAGGAAGCGGGTGCGGTCGAGGGCGGGCACCGCGGCGTCCGCGGTGAGCCGCGCCAGCAGGGCACGGGCGCGGGCCGCGTCGGCGGGGGAGGTGAGGGTCCAGGTCTCGGAGGCGGCTGTCATGGGTGCTGGTCCGGCGGTCGGGGGGCCAGTACGGCCACAGTGGTGTCGTCGCGTACGGGGCGGGCGAGACTGCCCGCGTCGCGCAGAACGGCCGCGGCCAGCACCGCGGGATCCCGCGCGAGCAGCTGGGGGTCGTTCGGTGGTGTCCAACGGCTGGGCAGTCCGTCGCTGTGCACGACCAGCAGACTGCCCTGGCGCCACGGCATCCTGCGCACGGGGACGTGCGCCGGGAAGTACGCCCCGACGATCCCCGGATGGGAGACGAGGGACGTCCAGCCCTCCGCGGTACGCAGCCGGGCGCCGGCGTTGCCGATGCCGGCGAAGGCGAGTTCCGCGCGCTCGGTGTCCAGCTGGGCCACGACGACCGCCGCGCCGCGGGTGGGCCGCAGCGCGGTGTGCAGCCGGCGCATCATCTCGGCCGGCGGCAGGTGCGCGGCGTGGCGCAGCTCGGCCACGGCGGCGGCGGAGGCGTGCGCGGCCTTCGGGCCGTGCCCGAGACCGTCCGCGAGGAGCAGGGTCAGCAGGGTGCCGGAGCGCGCCCAGGCCCAGGCGTCACCGCACTGCTCGGCCTCGGCCAGCGAGACGCAGATCCCGCCCGCCGGTGCCTGCGCGGCCGGCGTCCGCGGCCGTGTCCGGGGCCCGGCGCGCTCCGGGTCGATCCGGGCTGTCGCCACCGTCCCGCGGCCCGGCGCGCTGTACAGATGGAAGACGTCGGCGCTGCGCAGACAGCTGCCCAGACCGGCGCCGAGGGAGACGCCTGCGGTGGTGTAGCCGTCCCGCAGCGCCGTGGGGACGTCGGCGATGCCCGGCCCGTGGTCGAGCGAGAAGAGCTGCACCGACAGACCCGGGCCACCGGACGGCGGCCCGACGAGGTTGACCACCATGCGGCCGGCGCCCGCGTGTTTGAGCAGATTGGTGGCCAGCTCGGTGGCGACGAGTTCGGCGGCCGCGGTCCGCCGCGGGCCGAGGCCCGCGTGCGCGCATGCCTCCCGGGCGGCCGTACGGGCATCGCGTACCCGCGTGGAGTCGCCCACCGGTACCTCCCACACCCGGCTCATCCCGCCCCCGCACGTGACGAGGGCACCTGGGCCACCCAGGCGACGGCCGTGACGGTCGTTCCCCGCCCGGGTTCGGTGTCCACGGCGAACTCGTGCACCAGCCGCTTGGCGCCGCTCAGTCCGAGGCCGAGACCGCCTCCGCTGGTGTAACCGTCGGTCATGGCCAGCTCCAGATCGCGGATGCCGGGGCCGCTGTCGACGAAGCACATCTTCAGGCCCCGGCCGCGGCCCTCGTCCAGCGGAGTGATCTCCGCCCGGCCGCCGCCGCCGTGCACGAGCGTGTTGCGGGCCAGCTCGCTCGCCGCCGTGACCAGCTTGGTCTGCTGGACGAGCCCGAAGCCGAGCTGGGCCGCGCACTGCCGCACCTGCTGCCGCACCCAGGCCAGATCCGCGTCCGAGCCGATGGGCAGGCTGGTCGCGGACGCTCGGCCGGACGCACGCATCAGGCCCCCCTCCGGGACAGGAGTTCCAGGGCACGGTCGACGTCGAGGGCGGTGACCAGGCCGGGCAGGGTGAGCCCCAGCTCGACGAGGGTGATCGCCACGGCGGGCCGCATCCCGGCCAGCACCGTACGGGCCGCCAGCAGCCGGGCCGTGGAGGCGATCTCGGCGAGCACCCGGCCGAGGAACGAGTCGACGACGTCCACTCCGGAGATGTCGATCACCACGCCGGTCACCCGGCTGGCGGCGACACGGCTGGTGATGTCGTGCTGCAGCTGTTCGGCCATGCCGTCGTGCAGCTCGCCCTGGAGCGAGACGAGCAGGACGTCGCCCAGGGCGAGCACCGGGACCTGGGCCGGCTGACCGGGAGGGGGCAGGCTCACCGCGCACTCGCACCCGCGTCCGCACGGGAGACCTCGATGCCCTGCCGGCTCAGTGCGTAGGCGAGGGCGTCGGACAGCGAGGCACGGGTGAGCACCGAGCCGAGGTCGATACCCAGCTGCACTATCGTCTGCGCGATGGCCGGACGGATGCCGGAGACGATGCACTCGGCGCCCATCAGCCGTGCGGCGGCCACCGTCTTCATCAGATGCTGCGCGACGAGCGAGTCGACCGTGGGCACACCGGTGATGTCCAGGATGGCGTACCGGGCGCGCTGGTCGACGATGGCCTCCAGCAGCGACTCCATGACGACCTGGCTGCGCGCGCTGTCCAGGGTCCCGATCAGCGGGACGGCCACCGTGCCCTCCCACAGCTTGATCACCGGGGTGGCGACTTCGAGCAGCTGCTGCCGCTGCCGCTCGATCAGCTCCGCGTTCGCGTCCAGCGCCGTCTCCATGACCACCAGGCGCAGTGTGCCCAGCAGCAGGGTCAGAGCCAGCACGCTCTCCTGGGCCTGCGCGGCGGTGGCATCGGGGAACTCCTCGCGCAGCAACTCCACGGCGGGAATGCGCAGCCCGGCCACCTCGTCGGCGATCTGGGACGGCGTCGAGCCGCTGAGGGTCCTCGTCTGCGTCATGCGGCCCAACTGGTCGCGCACCGGGAGGAAACCGGGTGCCGTGATGTCCTCCAGACGTCCGCTCACCGCCACGTCGGACAGGGAGTCCACCACGGCCTTGCACGCCTCGACCGCCTCGTCGCGGGAGACGGTGAAGACCGAGCGGAACAACGGGGCGTCGGCCCAGCGCTGGGCGATCTGCTCCCGGCGCCGCTCCAGGAAGGAACTCACCACCCGTGGCGCCGATCCGGTCGCGTCCTGCTCCGGCACTCTCATCCTCTCCTTCCGCACACCCGGGGCCCGCCGCCTGTCGGCCGGCTCCGAGCCGATCATTGCCGTCCGGCAACGATAGTCCCGCGCCCGCGGCCGGACCAAACCCGTCGCCGGACCTCGTTGCTTCGCTCAACCGGCTTGATGTCCAAGGGACTTCGGGCCGAGAAGCTGCTCGCGGGCACCCGGCCCGGACAGTCGGCCCGGACCGTCCTAGTACGCTGGCGGACGTCGTCCCAGTGCTTGTGAGAGGGGGACCGTGGCCGCATTCCGCTCCCGTCCGTCCACCGACGAGGCCGCCCGGATGACCGCCGCGGCCGCGGAGTTGCTGGAAATGTTGTCCGGGCGGGCCTCCATGGCGCCCGCCTCGGCGCCGCAGGTGCGCGTGCTCCTCGTCCTCGAACACCACGACGGGATCAATCTGCGTACGCTCGCCGGGATCCTGGGCGCCGCGCCCCCGTCCGCGAGCCGGCTGTGCGACCGGCTGCAGACCAGCGGGCTCCTCGAACGCGAGTCCGTCGAGTCCGACCGGCGCGAGGTACGGCTGCGCCTCAGCGGCACCGGCCGTTCCTTTCTCGCCGACCTGCGTGCCCGCAGGGAGGGCGAGATGGCGGCCGTGCTGTCCGCCATGCCACCGGCGAAGGCCCAGGCCCTGCTGGAGGGCCTTGAGGCGTTCTGCGCCGCCGCGTCTTCGCGGGTCCTGGGCCGGGACGACGCGGGGACGGCGGCCGAGGGCGTCGCGGGGAGCCGTGGGACGGCGGGGCGGAGCGCTGTGGCGGGCCGGGTCGCGGGTGCGGATGACGGCGCCGGGGCCGGCCTCGGCCAGACGTCCGCCGGTGCCGAGTGGCCCGGCGTGGCGGGGCGCCGGCCCGCCTGAGCCCTCACCCGCGGCGGCGTGGGCCGCGGCGGCCGACGCCGGGCGAGCGCCGGCGAAGTGCCGTGGTGCCCACCCGGGCCGGACTGAGCGGGACGACCGCCCAGCCGTCCGTACGACGGCGAGCTCGACGCGTCGGCGGCCCTCCGTCGGTACACCTCGTTCTCGTTCCCGCGCACGTCGACATGCTCCTTCGTCGGGCCAAGCGGTCTCGGCCCGGCGGCGGATGCCACCGGGCCGGTGTCGGTGGGCCGACTACCCCGAATCCCGCCGGACTCTCCTGGCTGTTGCCGACGTCACCCGTGCGTGCGATCCGACGGGAACTCCATGAGGCCGGGAACGCCGTGCCCTCTCCTCGCGCCGAGGGGCGGACGGCGTCCACCTGGAGACCGTGCACCGCGCGGCACGGCCCGCCGCCTGTTCAGTCCCGCGCCGCGGCCGGTGCCTCACGAGATGCCTGGACCCGGTCCGGCTGGGGAGCGGAACGGCGGCGCCGGCGCAGCAGCAGGCGTCTGGCCGGGCACTCCACCGCCTCGTACAGGATCCAGGACAGGCCCAGCGACACCGAGAACACGGCCGTGGTGACGGCCAGCCCCGCGAGCAGCCCGAAGTGCGGCTTCGTGCCCAGCAGCTGGGTGCCGGCCCGCAGCACCAGCAGATGGATCATGTAGAAGGCGAACGACAGCTCACCGAGCCGCACCAGCCGCCGGCGCCGCCACAGCGACGGCAGCCCCTGGACGTCCGCGACGGCCGCGGCCGGGATGAGCAGCGTGAACCCGGCGAGGGTGCACAGGGTGGCGGAGTACCCGGGCGTGACCTGAGGGACGAGGAAGTAGCCGATGATCGCCAGGGCGAGCGACGCCTCAAGACCCGGCCCCCGCCACCGGCCGAGCAGCACCAGCCGGGCGGTGACCGCGCCGAGGATGAACTCCGGCAGCCGGGCCGCGGGGAACGAGTACAGCGGGTACGTCCACCAGTGGTGGGCGTCCGCCCGGGCCAGCACCATGACCGCCGCGACCGACAGGGCACCCAGCGCGACCGCACCGCGCGCACCGAGCCGGCGCAGCAGCAGGATCAGCAGGGGGAAGGCGGCGTAGAAGAACGCCTCGCAGGCGAGGGACCAGCTGACCGGGTCCAGCGTCTGCCACCACGGATGCCACCAGGAGTGGAGCAGCAGCAGGTTGGACAGGGCCTGTTTCGGCGTCGGCCTCGGCTGGTGCGCCAGCGAGTACGCCATGACCAGGGCGACGATCAGGGTGACGAGGTGCACCGGATAGATGCGCGCGATGCGCCGCCGCCAGAACGCGAGCGCGCGGTCGCGGGGCCGGGCCGACCAGGTCAGTACAAAGCCGGACAGCACGAAGAAGAACGACACCCCGGTGGCACCGGCACCGAATCCCCAGGTCACGAGGCGGCCACCGGTGCCTCCGAAGTAGCCGAAGTTGTTCACGTGGAGTCCGAACACCAGGAGCGCCGCCATCCACCGCAGCCCCGTGAGGGAGGGCAGCGAGGGCATGGCGACGGCCGGGGAGTCCCTGGCGGTCGTCTCGCCGGTACGGGCGGGCGGCGTCGTCCGGAGCGCCCGGGTCGTCGCCGTGGTCATCGAATCACCTGCCGGAGAGGGTTGGCGTGGGGCATGAAGGGGAACGCTGCCCGTTTATCCCAGGTCCATCACGTCACATGGCAAACATCACACTGCTGCCGAACGACGAACCCCTCCGGATGCCACGGACGGCCGGACCGGGTGCACCCGTACGAGTGAGGCCCCGTGCACCGCCTTGATCGCCCCGCCCCCGGCCCACCGGGCAAACCGGTGACCGCTGTCCCGCGCGTCACCGGGCCCCCGTGCGGCGGCCGTCACCGAGGAAACGGCGATCCCGGTCAACTCCCCGCCATCTCAGGCTGGTTGATGGAGCGGGGGTGAGAAGCACGCGTCGACTCGCTCTCGGCGGCGTGCTCGGGACGCACGCTGAACTCCGGGTTGATCAGCGGGCATTCCGGCTCCGCGGTGATCTCGATCATTCGCTTCCACTATGCGGACGGCCTGTTGACGGCGCTGCCCCGGGGCGGTGTGGAGGTGCCCCGTGACCCCGAACTGGAGCCCGGGGAGGCGGAGCTGGACCCGAAACCCCTCGTGCGCGGCACGAGCGGGCCGCCGCATGTCTGAGTCCGACAGAGCCCCGTCCACGGCGTCGACGGTCAAGCCGCCTGGCCGGCGAGGGCCTTGACGAGCTGATCCCGCGTCATCTTCGACCGGCCCGGCACACCCGCGGCGCTCGCCCGCTGCTGCAGCTCCGCCTTCGACAGGGCCCCGAGGTCCTCGCTCTCCTTCCGCCCGGCGGTCCGTTTCCGGCTCTGCTTCCGTGCGGCGGTCGCCTTCCGGGACGCCACGCTCCCGGCCTCCTTCCGCCCGGCGGTCGGCTTCTTGCCGCCGGCGGCCTCGCGGCCACGGGACCGGCTCTGCTCGACGCTCCGGCTGAGCGCCTCCATGAGGTCGATGACATTGGTCGCCTCCGGCGGCTCCGGTTCGCCGACTACCTCCTCGCCCTTCCGCTTGGCGGCGACGAGCTTCTTGACCCGTTCCTCGTAGGTGTCGTGGTACTCGCCGGGATCCCAGTCGATGGTGAGGGCGTCGATCAGCTGCTGGGCCGTCCGCAGCTCCTTGCTGTCGGCCCTCGTGCGCCGCTCCGGCAGTTCGGGCACCACGTCGGCGGGGTCGCGCACCTCGTCGGCCCAGTGCAGGGTGTGCAGGACGAGGACGTCCTGCTGCGCGCGCAACGCGGTCAGATACTCCTTGCCGCGCAGGGTGAGTGTGGCGATCCCGGCCTTGCCCGAGCGCTCCAGCGCCGCCCGCATCAGCTCGTAGACCTTCACGTACTCCTTGCCGCGCGGGCCGACGTAGTACGTGCGGGTGAAGTACACGGGTGCGACCTGGTGCAAGTCGACGAACCCGGCCAGCTCGATCGCCTTCGACCGCCCGGGCGCGATCTCCTCCAGCTCCTCCGGCTCCACGACGACGTACTCGCCCTCGTCCAGCTCGTAGCCCTTGACGATCCGGTCCGGGGCGACCTCCTTGCCGGTGCGCTCGTTGACCCGCTTGTTGCGGATCCGGTCCGAGGTGCCGCGCTGGAGCTGGTGGAAGTGCACGGTGTGGTCCTCGGTGGCGGTGTAGAGGCCCACGGGCAGGGTGACCAGCCCGAAGGTCAGGACTCCGGTCCAGATCGGTCTCGCCATCGTCTCCCGCCTCCTGTCCGAGGAGCCGTCGTGCTGCTAACGGGCGACCAGCCGGCGCGCACGGCCCGGCGACGCGCCGTCCGCCGGGGTGCCGGCCAGTCGTTCCGCCTGGGCCGCGGTCTTCTCAACGAGCCGCCGGGCCTCACGTACGGCGCGGTCGGCCTGCCGCGCCCGGGCGCGTGCCGCCTGCTCGTCGGTACGCGCCCGCCGCTGCTCCTCCTCGGCGTCGCGCAGTTCCCCGCGCAGGTCGCGCACGCGCTGCTCCGCCTCGGCCACCCGGTCGCCGGTCTGCGCCGCCTCCTGTTCGGCGGCCCGGGCCTCCGCCTCGCAGGCGCGCAGCTCCCGCTCGGCGTCGCGAGCGGCTCTGCGAGCCGCGTCGAGACGGCGCCGGCGTGCCAGCTCGTCCGCACGCTCCTCGGCCTCGGCGCGCCTTTTCCCCGCTCTGCGTCCGCCGGTCTCTTCTGCGTCGGTGCGCCTTCTTCCCGCTCTGCGTCCGTCGGTCTCTTCGGCTTCGGTGCGCTTCCTCGCCTCGCGTCCGTCGGTCCCACCGGGTTCGGTGCGCTTTTTCCCCGTCCCGCGTCCGTCGGCCTCCGCGACCTCGGCGCGTCGTCGCTCCCCGGTCGCGCTCGGGGTGGTGGGACGGCGTGCGAGGACGTCCTCGTCGGCCTCGGGAAACCCGAATGCGGAGCTCAGGGGTTTCACGAGCCGCCCCGCCGCCCATGCGCGGGCGGCCTCGGGGTCGGCGAGCGCGGCGTGCAGGGTCTCCTCGACCTCGCGCCGTACCCCCTCGCCGACCGCGTGCCCGGCCTGCGCGGCCAGCTGGCCCGCCTGCCGCCCGAGCGCGCCGATCACCTCGCTCTGCCGCCGGGCGAGCCTGCGCAGCTGAGGACCGTCCAGTTCACGATGGGCCCGGCGCAGCTCCTCGCCGAGGGCCAGCAGCGGCCCGACCTCCGCCCGCTGCCGGCGCACCAGCAGATTGCTGACCCAGGCGCCCAGACTCGGCCGCCGCAGCGCGCCGATCGCCCTGGCGAGTGCCTGGTCACCGGCCTTGCGGGCGTCCAGGGCCCGACGGTCGCGGGCGGCGACGAACTCCTCCGGCCGCAACCCGTACAACTCGTCGGCGACGGCGTCCAGGTCCACCAGTGCCCCTCTCGACGGCCACCTCGGTGCGGACGTACGAGTTTCTCGCCGTGAGGGGTTTATGTGCCGAGTGAGATGATTTGTGACCTCGGGGCCCGACTGGGAACGGGGGTGAGACATGGCTGAGCCGGCGGCGTCCATGTGTCGAGGGGATGACGCCGCCGGCGTTGGGGAGCCGTCAGTGCCGTCGGCGAGTCAGAGCACCCCCGTGGCCCTGGCACGCCGCGGGCACTGGGCCTGTTGAGCGACCGGGGTCAATGATGCGCGTGTGCGCCGGGGGGTGTCGTTCGCGCAGCGTCCACGTCGATGTGCCCAGCGTCCACGGGTGTCCGGCTCAGCGCCTGTTCCCGTAGCTCGCTGGGCGTGATGCCGTGCGCGGTGCGGAAGGCCCGGGTGAAGTCGCCGGGGCGGAGGTAGCCCCAGCGGGTGGCTATCGCGTGGACGGGGAGATTGCGCAGCCCGGGGTCGGTGAGGTCCTGGCGGGCCTTGGCCAGCCGCTGGTCGCGTACGTACGAGGCCACGGTCAGGCCCTCCTCCTGGAAGAGGCGGTAGAGGTAGCTGCGCGAGATGTGGTGGGCCGCGGCGATCTTCGCGGGGGTCAGCTCCGGATCGCCCAGATGTCGCTGGACGAACGACTTGATGTGCAGGATCAGGGCGCGGGCGTGCGTCTCGGGCGGCAGGTCCGGCTCCGCGTCCAGGGCGTGGGCGAAGACGGCGGTGACGAGATCACTGACGACCCTGCCCAACCGCTCGGCGTCGGCCGCCCGGTAGGAGGAGGTGTCCGACGCCAACTGCACAAGCAGCCCCGCGAGCAGCGCGCCCATGCCCTCACGGCCGGATATCCGCTGTCCGACCACCCCGAACGCCTGGTCGGCCGGGAGATCCACCGCGGTACGCGGGATCTCCACCCCGACGATGGTGACCGGGTCGGGCCCCGTGGATATCTCGTAGGACCGGGACGAGTGGTTCACGTGGAAGTCGCCGATCCGGTACCCCACCTGCTGCCTGCCCCAGCTCGCCGCGCCGTCGCCGCGCCGCAGCAGGGACAGGTGGAACACCTCCGGGTCGGACTGCCGCACGAGCCTCGGCGTCCGACGGAACACCAGGTGGTCGAAGGTCGCGGGCCACACCGCCACCTCGCCCAGCCCGATGACCCGCTGGTGTCCTCGGTAGTCGGCGGTGCGGTCGCTGCTCAGGTGCATCGGCGCGTGCGTACGCCCGAGTTGCTCCGTCCACGCCTCGAAACGGTCGCGCGCCGGCAGTTCCTGGGTGCTGAAGACGGTTTCAGGCAACACGGCGGTAGTCAACCACAGGGCGGAGCGGGGGTTTTCAGGGCCTGGAGGCGACCGCCCCCGGGCCAACCGGCCGTGTCCCGTGCCCCGTTACGACCGGTCGACCCGCGGCACACCGCAGACGACCGCGTCCGTCGGCGAGCTTCCCCGCTCACCCGTTGGGAGGACCGTGCGGCTTGCCGCGCGACCGTCGTCGTCCCGGGGCCACATGATGCGGGCATGCCCCGGACCCTCCCGCCCACCCCCTCCGCGGC